>NZ_JBLWEX010000018.1:0-8512 GCF_048323875.1 Yersinia sp. LJYL362 | reverse complement strand
TATTGGCCCCCATCAGTAGCAGTTCAAAAGTGGCGCGTTGGGTGAAATGCAACTTACCGGGTGTCAGCATAAAGAACATCACCCACAGGCATAGCGCACAGGCGAGCAAAAACAGTGGTAATGCCCCCGGCCCTCGGCTGTATACCCGCACCAGATTGGAGTAACCGGCCCAGGTAAATGCCGCAATCAGCGCCAAACTGTAAGCCAATGGATTACTGCTAACATTGGCACTGAGCACTTTTATATCCAGCCCATTCCCGCCACTGACCACCCAAATCACGCCAAACAAGGCCAGAGCCGCGCCCGGCCAGAGCCACCACCGTGCACAGAGTTTAAGTAACGGCACCGCCAATAACAGCGTCAGGCTCGGCCACAGGTAATTGATCAGACCTATCTCCAGTGTCTGCTGGCGATCATTCGCCATACCGATGGCTAAGGCAAAAGCCACCATATACACCACAAATAGCAAACCACAGCCGTATAGATAAGCCGGATGTTGCCCGCGTACGGTCGGTTTACCCGCCACCAACCACACCAAAATACCACTGACGGTGTAAATGGCAGCACCCGCGCCAAATGGTCCTAACGTTTCAGATAACCCACGCGTCAAGGCGACACTCATGCTCCAAAGCAGGATTGCAATAATGCCATACAGGGTCGGAAGGCGGTTCATGAGAGGGGCATCATCCTTGTGCGATATCAGACTGAGAAAATAGGATCTTCTTATACATTGCCGGTCAGGGCGATGGGAATAGTGGGAGATCAATTATTGCTTAATTACGCCATATATCCTGAACTGTTTTATTTCATCGAGATCAGTGCTTTCTGATGATCTACTAATAAGTTTTAGTTTAATAAACAATAAATTAATAAATAAACTCAGCCAAACTACGATAAAAACCCGCCTCTAAAGCGGTTAAAATACGAGCTATTCCTGAGTTGTCTCTTTGATTGACGGAATAAAGGATACCCGGCAGAAGTGATAGCACTCTGCGACTGCTTCAGTGCACATACCAGGACGGTGATGTTATGGCAGAATTCAGTAATTTACGGACGCGAATCGCCAGTTGGCTTCTGATTTATCTTACCGCAGTACAACCTCTTCATCCGGCTCTTGCTGCCGGTATTCAAGCAGATAACCACCAAACTAAAGTTCATACTCGCGGCCAAATTCCAGTCGTCGATATTGTTGCCCCTAATGCAGCAGGGATCTCCCATAACCGCTATCGCGATTTTAATGTAGCCACTGCGGGAGCGGTACTGAATAACGCCACAACTTCCGGAAACTCAGTGCTGGCGGGGCAATTGGCTGCCAACCGTAATTTTTATGAAGGTAATAGTGCAAAATTAATCATTAATGAGGTGATAGGCCGCGATTACTCAGAGCTGACCGGCACGCTGGAAGTTTTCGGCCCGAAAGCAGATGTGATTATTGCTAACCCAAATGGTTTGTACTGCAATGGCTGCAATTTTAGCAATGCCAGTGGCATCACTTTAACCACCGGCAGGCCGGTATTCAATTCTCAGGGTGAACTGGATAGCCTAACTGTTACCGCAGACAGAGCTATTGCTGTGGGGCCCAGAGGGTTTAATGCCCTTAATCAGAACAATACGGCAATCATCAGTCGTGGGTTAAAACTTCACGGTGAAATCCGTGCCAAGCAGCTTGATGTGATACTGGGTACCCATCGGGTTGGCTATCAAAACGGTGATATTCAGCCACTGCAACCAATAGAGTTAAAACCCATAATAGCATTAGATACTAAAGAGTTGGGCGGTATGTATGCTAACAGTATTCGCTTAATATCAACGGAAAAAACGAACACGGTTAATGCTAAAAATATCGACAGTCATAAAGGTGATATTAGGTTTGATGTCGCCGGTGATCTTAATTTAGGCAATATAACAGCGAAAAATAATCTGAATATTACCAGCAAGAAGACCACCCTTGCCAAGGGCGACAAATTGCTCAGTGGGCGTGATATTACACTGGTAAATACTGAATTTAATAATTTAGGTCAGGTAACAGCAGAGGGCGATCTGCGTATCTTTAGTGATCAAGTGCGTAATGGCGGTCACCAAGCACAGATTATTGCTAATAATAATATGTGGATACAAAAAGATGCTGATGGGAATAAAAACACTCTGGTTGAAAATAAGTCAGGAACTATTAAAACAAAAAATGGTGACTTAATTATTCGCACCGAAAAACTGGATAATAGTCGTCAGATATTTAATGCCGGATGGCAGGAGCTTGAACCGGATTCTCGCGAGATGAGTTTTCTTGAACCGGGCAATTCTCACCGAACAATTCAACAGATGCCAGAAGATAGCAACTTGGGCGAAATACCTAAGAAGTGGTTCGGTACCGTGAATTTTGATCGCCTTAATACAGAAAGTCTTGATTTTATTTTTACAGTAAACTCAGCGCGAAGCCATTATAAAACAACGGCAATATCACCCGCCGCCACTCTATATTCAGGTGGTAATGTTTATATTAATGCCACTTTACTTAATAATCATTTTAGTAATATTGAAGCTAAAAAAGATATTTTTCTGACTGGGGATGATTTCTTCAATACCAGCACCACACTGGGTACGAAGAATATATTTAACAAGTCACTGGTTGAAATTGTGGGTGATGGTGAATACTATGCGGCAGGTCTTACAGAGTACCCTGAACAGTCTCAATGGCAGAATACCATACAGCATCATGGTATAATTAAGTCAGAAGGTAATTTGGTTGTTGATTTTAAAGGAAATATAACCTTACGAAATCAGACTCCTGCTTATAGTAGCTCTTTCGATGAAAGTGTCATTGGAAGTGAAAATCAAGCGACGTTACAAGCCAATAATATTGTGCTTCATGCTAATAATGTTATTAGTAATGCTGTGGTGCAGGCACAGGGGGATGTGACGGTTATTGCCGATAATACTGTTGATTTGTCTCATGCTCTTATAACAGGGAAGAATGTTGCTATAACGGCATTAAATAATATTAATTCATCCTACAGTGGGATTGGAGGGCAGGACATTACTTTACTCAGCCGTCAGGGTAGTGTGCAATTCAATTCTCCTGTCAGTCCTCGTTATTTTTTGCCCAATGGCCTGCGCCCTGTTAATCAATTAAATGCCACAGGGGATCTGACCATTATTGCTGGGCTGAATATTCGTCTATTCGATACCTTACTGCACGGTGCTAAAAGTATAACCATGACGGCTAATAACAATATTGAATTGGCAAATACTGATACACCGTTACAACAACACAGAATAAACACCATCCTAACATCGCTGCAAAAGCAGGAATTATTTAATCGGGCATTCCTGATGACAAGTTATCTGAAAGACAGTGACAATATTACCCTTACCGCAGGTAAAAATCTTGTTCTGCAAGGAATAACTCTGGAGTCAGAACAAGATATCAATTTGCATGCGGCTCACGACATTCTGCTAAATAAACGAGAATTGGCAGCGGAGTTTAATCCGTATTTTCCCGCTTCGCGCACTCCTGAACTGAGTGCTCAGATAAACGCCAAAGGCAATTTATTAATCAATGCCGGTCGCGATGTTTTGGCCCATGCTAGTCATATTGCCTCTGACAATAATATCACCTTGCTGGCTGGCCGAAATATCCAACTGGCGGCACAACTCTATACCGGCGAAGGCCAGCGGCAGGAAAAGCATGTGGTCACTCAGTTGCAGGCGGGGAAAGAGCTGCATGCAGTGGCAAGTGATCAACTTCTTGCCTATGGCGCAGAATTAACCTCCGCTGGCGATATGACATTAACCTCGGGCGGCGATATGCGCTTTGAATCGGTGTTGAATGAGAGCCATTACGGCGGTGGCGATAATTCCAGCTACAGAAAACTCCAGCAATCCACTCAACTCAACAGCGGCGGTGCGCTAACGTTAATTTCAAACGGCAGCATGTTGTTTCAGGCCACGCAACTTGCCGCCAAAAAAGTGATGGATATCGCCGCCAAAGGCGGTTATCTGTTCGCGCAAGCAATGGAAGAAACCAGCCATTCGGAGCAGCACTGGCAGACCCGCAAGTGGTGGGGGCGCAAAAAATCACACCACAATGTGCATCATGTTGCCACCAACAAAGTCACTGAGTTTACCGCTGAGGGTGATATCAGTTTACTCAGCCGCGATGACAGCACCTATCAGGCCAGCAAAATTGCTGCCGGTCAGAACGCCAAACTGACCAGCACCCACGGCAAAGTGATATTTGAAGCGGTCAAAGACATCACTTTTCAGCAGAAAACCACGCTATCGAAAGGCTTCTACATCAAAAATACCGACAAGGGGTATCTGGATGAAAAATGGGTGTTACCGACTATCCAAACCGGCGGTGAATTAACCGTTGATGCCGCGCAGGGTATCCGTGCTGATGTAAAAGTGAAAAATGGTGAGTCATTACGCAGTGCTATTACTGCATTGAGTCAGACCCCCGGTAATGAATGGCTTAACGATTTGAATCTGCGCGATGATGTGCAGTGGCAAAAAGTTATGGATGCCTACCACAGTTGGAATCACAAAAATGAGCAACTGAACCCTGTAGTGGCGGTAGTAATAGCGATTGCAATAGCAGCAGCTACGGCGGGTTCGGGGCTGGTGGTCGCTGCCGGAGCGGCGGCTGGTGGTGGGGTGGCAGGTGGTGCGGTTTCCGCTGGAATGTCGGCACTGGCATCGCAGGCCGCAGTGTCTTTGATGAATAACAAAGGCGATATCTCCAAAACCTTCAAAGAGTTGGGGAGTAAATCGTCGGTCAAATCGCTGGTGACCTCAATGGCCGTCGGGGGTGCTTTATCTGGGTTCGATGCTGCGATCGGGGGCGATAGTGCGGCTAAAGGTGCTAAAACGGCGAGCACCACCAGTGCCAGATTACCGCAGCTTAGTCATGGCGACTGGAGCAAGGTCGCCCAACGGGTGGCTGGTCAGTCGATTATCAGTTCCAGCCTAAACACCGCCATTAATGGCGGCAGTTTTAAAGATAATCTGGCCACGGCATTACTAACCAGTGTGGGTTCCCAGTTACATGCTGAGGGCGCTCATTTAATCGGCGATAATGGCGCAGTCTTAGGTGTGTCGGGCAAAGCCTTGAGCCATGCGCTGGTTGCTGGGGTTGCGGCTGAAATCGGTGGTGGTAATGCGAAAGGTGCCGCCGCCGGAGCACTGGCCGCCGAGCTGGCCGGTGTGGTGATGGGGGATAATCTCATCGGGCCACAGCAATGGCAGGAGGAAGCTGAGCGGCAGGCTCAGATTACCCGATTCTTCGGTGGCGTGGCCGGTGCGGTATTTACCGGTAAAGCGGAAGGTGCATACAGCGGAGCCAGCGCTGCCGAAACAACGTTTCGTTACAATTACCTCAGTCACCATCAACAAAAACTGATGGAAGCGGAAATGGCTGCTGCCAAAACGCTGGCAGATAAAGGTAGTGTTTTTATTCATTGGGGAATAACCAGCGCTACACAAGATGGTGCTTTTGCAGCAGGTATTGTTGCGGGTGTACCGGAAGGAGTGCATGACAGTGCAATAGGGTTGCTGGGAGCGCTGAAAGAGCCTAAGCAAACCTTTATGGCACTGAAAGAGCTGATTAACAGTGATGATGTGCTGGGGACGGTGGCGCGAAGTGTTAAGCAGGACTGGCTATCGCGCATTGACAGAATGGAGGCACACTACCAACAAGCGGGTACCAAGGGGGCATTTGATTCAGGGAGAGAAGCAGGTAAGCTGTTGGTTGAGTATGGCGGTTATGCAGCCGGTGCAGGTGCTTTGGCAAAAGGCAGCACTCGCCTTGCCATTAAACAGATTGAGAAGTTCAGGCTGCCAAAGATTGCAACGGTAAACCAGTCAGCAACTGGCATTAAATGGGGCCAAGGTATTAGTCAGCAAGGTATGCCGTGGGAAAATTATGTGGGAACACAGCTTCCGGCAAATACACGATTACCCAAGAATTTTAAAACATTTGATTACTATAATCCTATTAGTCGAACTGCCATCAGTGTAAAAACCCTGGATACCACTACTGCCGCCAGAGTGGCAAATCCAACGCAAATCTACAGTTCGCTAAAAGGGAATATAGATGCAGTCGCGAAGTTTGATACGCATACTCTTTCTGGTATGAATTTGAATCCATCGCTGATTGCTAGTAGAGAAGTCCAATTAGCCGTACCTTTTAATACAACCAAAGCACAATGGACAGAAATAAATCGAGCAATCGAGTATGGAAAAAATCACGGCGTAAAAGTCGCAGTAACACAGGTGAAATGATGAAATTTAACCAAGGGCAGGATTATTGTGCTAGTTGCTTTTGCAACAATAACTTCTTGAATATTAATACAGATTCTGGACTTGGTTTGATGAGGATAGATCCACTCTTCCCCCCCCATCTATTACCACCAGATGCCGATGATAAAAGTATTGGTGAGGCTGTTTTTATTGCGTTATCAAACAGCCGGACATTATCGCTCGAAGAGTATTCTGATTTTTTTAATCTTGAAAAAAGCCAAGAGCAATATGCTGCCTGGGTAGCGATGTTGATGGAGAAATACGGTTATAAAACCAAACGGGCATTATTTAAGGGCATGAAAAACTGTTCTATTCATTGCATCAATGGCGTTATTACGATCTTACCTACCCGCCATGAGAAACTGGAGGCTTGGGGAGGTACGGGGCGCGGTGGGAATGATAAGGTGATTCTGTCCGTCAATAGCTCACCTGCTGAAATCGGTGCTGCATTGCGATTAGCCCTTAGTCGCTGTAAAGGCTGATATTTCTCTCTTATTTACCTAACTACCTTAATCAAAAATCCCGGCCAAAAACCGGGATTTAAGCTTGATATTCTCTACTCGACATCACACTTCTGGCACATTGCGGCCATAGTAGATTTCCTGCATTTCTTTATACAGCAGGCGGGTAATGCGTTCTCTCTCTTCCGCGCTTAGCTCTTCTGGCTTGGCGTTGAACAGATAATGCTTCAAATCAAAATCTTTCAGCATCATTTTGGTATGGAAGATATTTTCTTGATAAACATTCACATCCATCATGTGATACAGCGAGTTCATATTGTCAGACATAAAGTTCTGAATTGAGTTGATTTTATGATCGATGAAATGTTTTACCCCGTTGATATCACGGGTAAAACCACGCACCCGATAATCCATGGTGACAATATCAGATTCCAACTGGTGAATAAGATAATTCAGTGCTTTCAGCGGTGAAATGACGCCACAGGTCGAGACTTCAATATCGGCACGGAAAGTACACAACCCTGCTTCAGGGTGACTTTCCGGATAGGTATGGACGCAGATATGGCTCTTATCCAAATGGGCGACAACGGCACTTGGCAGCGGGCCTGGATGCTCGGAGTTATCAACATCGCGTGGATCGACCGGCTCTTCACTGACCAAAATGGTGACACTGGCACCCTGAGGGTCGTAATCCTGACGCGCGATATTCAAAATATTTGCACCAATGATCGAGCAGGTTTCTGTCAAGATCTCGGTCAAGCGATTGGCATTATACTGTTCGTCAATGTAGGCGATATAGCCATCGCGATCGTCTGCGGTTTCGGCATAACAAATATCGTAAATACAAAAACTCAGGCTTTTAGTCAGGTTGTTGAAGCCGTGCAGTTTAAGCTTGGACAATTTAGTTCACCTCCTTACGGATTATCAACGTTTGGCCGTTAAGGCATTCAGTAGATACTGCGGCAAGGCAAAGCTGCCGACATGAATGGCTGGGTTATAGTAGCGGCAGGTCAGATCCGCTTCGACAAAACGCTGTTGTAGCGTGGTGATATCCAACTGACGCAACTGTGGGTTTTGTGTTGCCCAGGCGAAAGTCATGATACCGCCGTAATAGGTTGGAATAGCAGCCTGATAAAAACTGACATCTTTAAAATAGTGGCTAAGCTTTTTATGGCTATCAACCGCTTCATCTTGTTGCAGGAAGCACACGCCGTTTTGTGCTACAAAGATGCCGCCTTCATTCAAGCTACGGGCACATCCTTCATAGAAAGCCGACGTGAACAGGCTTTCCCCTGGCCCAATGGGGTCAGTACAGTCAGAGATAATGACATCGAACTTTTCAGTTGTTTGATTAACGAAGTTGACGCCATCATCAATAACCAGCTTGAAACGGGGGTCATCATAGGCGCCTGCGCTATGATTGGGCAGATACTGGCGGCAGAACTCGACGACACCGGCGTCAATTTCTACCATGGTAATCTGTTCGATATTCTTGTGGCGGCTGACTTCACGTAGCATCGCGCCATCACCGCCACCGATGATAAGCACTTTCTTTGCCTGACCGTGGGCCAACAAAGGGACGTGCGTCATCATTTCGTGATAGATAAATTCATCGCGCTCGGTGGTTTGCACCACGCCATCCAACGCCATTACCCGACCCAGCACAGGGTTCTCAAAAATCACCAAATCCTGGTGCTCGGTTTTCTCGCGGTACAGTACATTTTCTACTGAAAAATACTGGCCGAAGTTGGCAT
>NZ_JBLWEX010000017.1:0-8472 GCF_048323875.1 Yersinia sp. LJYL362 | reverse complement strand
GTTTTAATCTCGTTTGAATACGTTCTTTGATAGTCATCATCCACCTCCCGTTCAACTTTCCAAAGCATAGCAAACATACGACATTATTTCTAGCAAACATACGACATCCAGATAATGCACAGCCCTTAATATATCTAAATTACAGCACCAAACTCTTTATCAGTTATGCACTGATAATTAAAGATTCAGAAGAACCCAGCACACGGGCCTATGACCTCTCGCCGCTCAATCTGTATATCGATAACGATGGCGAAGAAGTTAACTCATTGGTGCTGTGTGATCGGGGGCGTGAAGTCAGCGATGAAGACTCACCCTACGAGGCCGAACTGGCGGGTATTCAGCGCCTGACGGCCAATCATATCGCGCTGTGGCAATCTATCCGCTCCCGTACCGCCAGTGGTGAAACCTGTACAAAATCACTGGTGAGGGATGATATGCGCGGCATGGGTTTTGATGTTGCGAAGAAATTTACCCGCTGGCTAGACAAGCTGGAAATTGATGGGTTGATTCATATTGACGGGGAGAATATCTGCCCCAATTCATTAAGCAATACAGCAAGAAACTAACTGGGGGATAAAATGGGAACCAAGTGGGGGAACATCGAATTTTTAACCAATTTGGCCTCGAATCCCCCACTTCCCACTTACCTATACACACTAAATGGGGGAAAGAGAGCAAACCCGCGCCATGACTGGGCTGAGAGCACCGAGCCAAAACCCAGGTGGGGGAACAAGTGGGGATCAGTTAAGTGGGGGAAATGTGGGGGAAGGATTTTGGCTTGGTGCTGGTTTTATCAAAAGTACATAACGACGTTTTGGCTATTGGCCTTACCTTGACTAACCAACTAATGGTTAATAACAATATAAATTAGTTACTAACCTTCTATAAGGATCCCAAAAGATGATAATAACTCGGTAAACTTCCGATACTAAATACATCCCACAATACAAATTAAAATATTATATATTTTAATAAACTAATAATTTAACCAGAAGTTAAATACATGCAAGTTTTTTAATATAACAGTCCTAACAGGGAAATCATCACTTTAATAAATATCTTGAAAGATAATATACCTTAGAAACAATTAGCTAAACCGCTATTTATATTTTTTAGCAGTAGGGTAAAATAATTCTACAACTCAGTATGATGAGGTGCAAAGATATGCCAACTCTTAAGCCTGGTACTATTCTTCCAACCCCAGAGGAAGGCAAAGAGATCAGAAAAGCCGTTGCTACCGATCCTGACGCGAAGCTGCTTGAAGATCCAAACATCAAGCTTGTTTCTTTTAGTGAGCTGAAGAAAAAGAAGAAAATGGGACGCCCCACAAAGGCAGATCCTAAAATCGATATACGCATGCGCTCTGATATCGTTGAAAAAACAAATATATACACAATATTATGATGTGAATTAGTCACTTTACAGTAAACACTCGCGCCAAATTATTTCTGCACAAAGGACACCTCAAAATGTCCTTTGTAAAGAGATAACTCCACGATGCTACAAGCTACCCTACCAACATGGTTGAATAGAGTGCCACCAGAGCAAAATTTGAGTGACATGGTAGATCACAGTACACTGAAGATATGAGAGCCAATTGGACAGACAAATCCAATATTACAGACAAGTACAATCAATAGTTAGGATAAAATGAAGGTTAATTGGAGTTTCATTCGGTTACATAGACCCACAGTTCAATTAATGATGGACTCAGAAACTATCACTGCCAGGGTTCATGTAAACAATACAGGTAAGGGAATACCAGATGTCATCTCTATACACACTCAATGACCTGCTCGGGCTGCTTGTTTTCTCACAGAAATATCACTTTCTCCACAATGATCTGGACTGCCTGATCATTGCATGGGCTGAAGATAAAATCACCGAAGGAAATGATTCGGAGACTCTTTTAATTCTCGCTTCACTGGGGCTTGATAATCAACCTGAACGGACCGAGGTTGAATTATATATGTCACGGTACATTGCAGAGCAGCGGATAGCTCTGCCACCACTAAAAACAGCAGCATTGGTCTGGATCAAGCTATTTATGAGTCAACTTTCCCAGTGCACTTCCATCCATGATGCAGAACAGAAAATATATTTTCTGGTGTGTCATTGGCTTGAACCTGATGTAAAGATTTTCGCGGCGGTGGTCGATACCCTGAAATCGCTTTACTGGCATCTCTTTGATGAATGGGAGGGGCCTGGCACAAGCGAAGCAGTAAGGATGGAGGAGTCAGAATTCTTTGAGATGATTAATCGTGCGATGCTGCCCTATTCCCGTAAAATTGAGAACCCAGATTGGCTGGATCTGCTTACTCAGTAATTTTTACCAGCATCCTGAAAGATGCCTTTCCTGTGTGCATAATTCCATCTGATTTGAATTCCTTTTCGCATTCTACTTGAGTATATCCAGCAAAAACATCATCGTTCACCCTAGGAACCTAGACACAAAAGTTAACCTAACTGAATAGCCGCTCTGTGCCAAAAACGGACATCTCGGATGTTACGACACGTTAGGTTAGATATCTAAAAATGCATGGTCCGCTTGGGTGGGATACATACAGAAGTATGCGAAAGACAAGCATTTTGCGTGTTGCTATAATTCGTGCCACCGCCGTTCGCTGAGGCGCTGGTGAGGGCTAATTTGCCTGAGTTCTGTCAGTTG
Source organism: Yersinia sp. LJYL362 (assembly GCF_048323875.1). Taxonomy (NCBI): domain Bacteria; kingdom Pseudomonadati; phylum Pseudomonadota; class Gammaproteobacteria; order Enterobacterales; family Yersiniaceae; genus Yersinia; species Yersinia sp. LJYL362. The sequence continues at coordinate 5,804 of NZ_JBLWEX010000017.1, read as the reverse complement.
AAAGATATTGCGGATTAATTGGCCATCCCCCCATAATGAGGGGATGATAATAACATTGTTGAAAAATGGAGGCGGGATGATAAATCAAAATGCTATCGATGGACTTTTGTGGCTGTATTCTATTTTTGATATAAAATTGCTAACGGTAATTGCCACAGGCTTTACTATTTACTTCGGATACCAAAAGGTAACAAAGAAAATATGTGTTTCATATAGTATTAGTAGTGGGGAATTGTACGATTCACATGTCACGAACTTTGTTATTTCAAATAAAAGAGATAATTCGATTGTTATATCCTCAATAAATATGAAAATTGGTAATAAAGGTAGTATTGAATTAATAAAGTTTGATGAACCTATAGTCTTGAAAGGCTATGATGCTAAATTGATTGATGTTCCTAAGTATAGCAATCTTTATGATCAGAATGGCCCTATTTCTATTGAAACTTTTGAACGACTATCTTTTTCTGTGATTACTATGTCTGGAGAGATTATCGGTTGCGATGTAGAGAACTCACTCACATTAAAAAGTTTGGAAGACCGTTTGCATAAGAGGGTACGGACTTTCAACAATATCGTATTGACCAGTAAAATGGGATTTATTTTCACGTATCGTATTAAAGATAAAGTTACTGATGTAATTATTGATAATCATGGGTTTATAACAGGATATACACCATTTGCATATAATATGTTCCCGGAAATGTCAGGAGAGTTTTTTGGAGATTTTTTAATATCTAATGGTTATCATTCTTTTTACGATGATTACGCTCTTTTTAAAGTAAAAGACAATCTCAATATAGAATTAGTTTTAAGTAAGTCCATAATGCAGAATAAAATTAAAACACAAAAAACCTGAGCAAAAAAATTTGCTTGGCAAACGCTTTAAGTAATAAATTTATGCACATAAAAACTGTATATAAATACAAAATCATTTCAAATGAGATTTATACATGGGCCTTCCATCGCCAGTTGACAGCTATATAGAAGCACGGCTGACAGTTGATTTTCTTTGCCAGATGGATGCTAACTGCACTTGTAAGTATCCCGTTAAAATGAATCATTCACATTTAGATAACATTCAGTAATCCAACGCCCGCTCGTAGCAGACTATACGATCGAGTCAGGCCGCTTCGTGCCAGAAGCGGAAGTTGCTAATGTTACTTTGTGTTATTCGACGGGGAATCTTTCGAGACAGCACTGTATTTTCCGGACAGAACACTGCTAATACGCCTTGTTAGGTGCCGATCTCACGCTCTGCCTGCTCATATGTGCTATATAATTTGTCTACACGACCAACCAATTTCATTCCACCTTTGGTTGCCCTATCCGTCCAATAATGACCTTCAAGCTCTTCGACTGGAGAACCATGAATTTCTAGGGCAAAGGAACCGTGGTGAATTTCGCTTCTAACACCTTGTAGTTCAATTTTTGGTTCATTTCGGTAAACTCCAACGAGTTTAAACAAATCTTCATCTTCCTGCTGTTCTATACTGTGAGCTACCAACACAGACCTAGATTCCTTTGTCATCAATCTCAGACTAAGAAATGTTAAAGATTGTCTGATGACTGCATACCCATAGACTGGTGCTATTCCTTCGCCAGTTTCAGGGGTTATCCAGCTACTTTTCAATTCAACTTTCCACGTTCCTCTTAAGTCCGGTCTTTTAACATACCAACCTTTAAATAATTTCCATGACCAGAGGTATTTGTTAAACAGGGCGACAAACAGAGTTATAACACCAACTACTGTACCAAATGGTTTTACAAAGTCTGCACTGAGCACTGGCATACCTTGAAACCAGAGAGCAAGTAACCACACGGTGATCGTGAGACCAATAAACGATGAAATATGAAGTCTAGTTAGCATTATTCGTAACCTATGTAGTCCCAAGCATCACTTAAGAACTGGTGAGCACTCTCACGAGTCCACGGCTGAGAGCCTCTGAAAAGATACTTAAGTTCGTTTACTTCACCCCACTCAGAGCATTTTTCATGTGACATAGTATTATTGAATAGCTCTGCAAGTACATGCCTTACCATGGGTTTGAAAGATTGATATTCAAAACATGAATTTGATGCATTGAACACCAAGCTTTCAATGAGAAAGCTCGGCGCGTCTTTTGCTGATTGGATACCGTTTGACGCCATCTCGTTAGATAGTTTTTTTAATACCCGAACGACTCTTTTATATCTTCTTGATGTAGAAGCGTTTTTTGAAACGCCATTTTCGTAATGTTGCTCTGGCCAATTTTTGACTCTAGGAGGATCGTAATCATCTGGTATCATCTCGACTCCAGAATGATAATAGGTGGCGGTAACGTATCTACGATGCTCAAAAAACGCAGCCACATCTGACTCTACGCGATATGTATTCGCTTTTATATCAAAGGCTTTACTACCACGTGTAACAGCAGCTCTTCCGAACCTAGCTACAAGCGCCTCTTCTAACTCACTTTTGAATGTCGCGTATTCATAGGTGGCAGGAACGCAACTTTTTGCAAGCTCCATTTTTACGTTGTCATCAGGGTACTCAGGAAAATAGGTATCGAAACAGAGAACTCCTACATCTACATCGCTATCCCGCCTTACATTAACCCTGTTTCTGTAAGAGCCTTGCGTAAATACTTTGATATTTCGATTTTTTAACTTATCACTCGCCTGAATTGCTTGCCTTATTTGCCTCTCGGCATTTTCCGCTCTCTCTTGCTCCGTTGCGCTTGGTCCTTGCGACCAAGTTGCAAATACCGACTCCCAATCCCTACTCACGAAGTATTCCTTACTTTGAAAGGCAACTAACAGCGTATTAAACAGCATTTTGTTTATCACACAAAGCGCTGTACTCTCCAATGACACGACTATACCTGTCTATCTACTTTTTAATCAACGGGGAGCAGGTCAACTTCGGTAGTGATCTTTTGAGAACGCAGATAAATGTCAACTTCTGCTTTTCGCTCTTAACCGACGGTCAGATTTAATCGTGCCCCACCGTTGCATACCTTCTGGACAAGTCGCAGCTAATACACATATTGCTTCGCCACATTTTTTTCTCTTCCATTAGTTTCAATATCTGTTCTTTCTCTTCGTCAAACGTCATAGCCCGAAATACTTACCGAAAATATGTATTATCCGGTTTGGGCGATACAGAGAACTATTGAAACAAGAGTTGTATCCTGCTTTTACTTTCATTGCCTGAATACCAAATCGTCATATCAGTGATAGTGAATATTAGGAAAACATGCTTATTGGTGTGTCACTTTCCTGCATTGGTATACGTTTAGGTATACAAAAAAAAGTTGAACTCGATTTTTATGAGTAAATACAACGCATTGATTAACCTATTCAACGTCCCCCAGCCCACTTTTGATAGGACAGTGACCGGACAGTATCATATAAACCAGTAACTTATGATAAATGACCGGACGAAGCACTGACCTAGTTTAGACCAAAAAGGATACGCAAAAGATACGCGACTCCTTTGAAGATTAAAAAACCTCTGCTAACCCAGAGGTTTTTTTTCGCCTATTTAACGCTATCATGGGGTGTCGAGGGTCGGAGGTTCAAATCCTCTCATGCCGACCAAAATACCTTAAGAAAACCAATCCATTAGGGTTGTTTTTTTTGTTTGTGGGATTTGCTGATGGTAAAACAATGGTGAAACTCCGACGATATCTCCCCTACAGTTCACTTAAAACTGATTGTTATACGGATAGTGTCTACTGTATATTTAACCAGTAAATTAACTGTGTGAGGTTCTACTCATGTCAGCAACAAAAGGCTTCGAACAGAATTTTTCTGTGATCTATAAGTTTGACTCTCTGACCATCAGCCATTCAATACGCAGCAAATCCATGATTTTCAATTCCAAGGTAAAAAGCCCGCCAATCTTATCCAATGCGGAAGTTATTCAGACAATGGAGATCACGGTCGAGCAGGCACGGCATATCGTCAGCGAACTACAAAAGCGGATTGATTACATTGATGCTGGGATCAGCGATTCAGGTGTTAACTATTTAAATTAGGGGAATTTATGCTGCGTGTCGAAGTAACTATAGATAAGCTGAACGCAAAGAGTTTTCCGGTTGGCTACACCAACGCACTTACGGAAGAATTAACGAATCGCCTTACTCGTAAATTTAGCGATATTGACGTGAAGGTCAGGTTTGCGGGGGCCGATGGTTTAACGGTGCTAGGTGGGGCCAACGAGGATAAAAAGACAGTAGAAGAGATTTTGCAGGAAACGTGGGAAAGTGCTGATGATTGGTTTCAGCCATAGAAATATAAGTTAGCGAGAGGCTACCTCTATAGTAACCTCATTCTATTTTCAGAATTTTGCTCGCCATAATCCTATGGAGTGTCCAACCTAATTCCCATATGCTTGGAAAGGAATATATAGGGTAATAACAAGGAAAAGTTATGGATACGGTTGAAGAGTTAGATGATACGTACTTTTACCATGGACATGCAAATCTGACTCCGGGAGAGTTATTTAACCTCATTTATTTGGAAAGTTTCTCAAATCATCTCGATCTGGAAATAAGTGCAGCCGCACTCATTCTTTCGGGACAAGCGTGGTTACCGGCCCCCGGAAAACCAATAGGGGCGAAAAAAGGCACCAGTGTAGCCTCCATGCTGTCACGCAAAGTATTCAACGATATGCGCTTCCCGAATGGCAAGCGACTGTTAACACCGGTTGGAAACCGTATGCAACCAACAAACAAAATTGGATCGTTCGTGGGGCGTTACATACCATGGGTAGGTTATGGTCAACTACTCATCACGCTAATGGTTGTAGCAAAAGAAACTCGAAATAAATACAACCTTATAGCAAGACCGAAAGATAGAATTGAGTGGGCGGCATTCTGATGAATAGCGCCGATTTAGAAACTGAGGTTCTAAAATATCTCACAGATAATTACAGTGAAGGAAAAAGTTGGTTTAAATCGGAGCGGATACCTGTAGATAAACATTGGACATTACAGGAGCACTTTAATTTCCCGCCCGAGGATATAGACGATATGCTTTTGGATGTATTTACACATTTTAATATTGATTTTTCAAACTTCGATGCCGAGAACTATTTCGAGTGTCAATATGCCTTTTGGCAAAAGAAACCACCACCACGCGAGAAAAAACCGCTCACGATTGAAATGATTATAGAATCAGCCAAAGCTGGCCGTTGGCTATACGATTGAAATAGGCCGGGCCATTAAACCCGGTTATTACCGATTATTCAGGCGCTACCGGCCACTCAATTTCAAGCGGATTCGAAGTATCAACCCGCATCAGCGCCAATCGATATTTACGCCATGCTGCAAGATCAGCTATTTCTTTTGTGCTCGCGCTTTTGTCGTCAACCGCATCTTGCCGCCATTCAATTTCGGAGTCTGCTACAGCCTTTAGTTCAGCTTTCTTACTTGCTGCTGTTTGCCTGATTGCTGCTATTCTGGCGGCTTCATCACTAACCCACTTATTGCCATCCCATTGCTCGAACTCGGCTGGGGCGATATCCGTTGTGTTTGCAGGATAGTCACCCAGTTCGGTAATAATAAGCGGTTTCTTCGTTACCGTGCTGAAACGCATCTCTCCGCGATGATCAGCAATATATTCCCACCCATCACCTTTTGCAGTTCGACAAATGGCAAATCCTTGACTGGTAACTGGAGGTTTATCTATATAAGAGTGGGCGGGAACACCTACCCCTATTGGTAAATACTCTTCAGATTTCCAAATATATTCATTAGTAACCGGCGCGACGTTATAAACAGTCACAATCCCGGCTTCAAGTGAGTTTCCATCTTTAT
>NZ_JBLWEX010000016.1:0-8427 GCF_048323875.1 Yersinia sp. LJYL362 | reverse complement strand
GGCGCGGTGCCAGTTCGCGAGTGCGATTAAGGTCGATAGACAAATCACGTAAGTCACGGTTATTGATACCAACGACTTTTGCCTCTAATGCAATAGCGCGATCCAGTTCCTCGGCGTTGCTTGCCTCGGTCAATACCCCCATGTTCAGGCTATGAGCCACGGCGGCCAGTTGGCGGTAAGTCTCATCATCAAGCACAGATAGCATCAGCAAAATAGCGTCAGCCTGATAAAAACGCGCCAGCTGAATTTGGTAAGCATCAATAATAAAATCTTTACACAATACGGGTTGAGTTACCGCCGCGCTGACTTGTGGCAAAAAGTCAAAATTGCCCTGAAAGTATTTTTCATCCGTCAGTACCGAGATAGCCGAGGCATAATTCTTATAAACAGCAGCAATCTCTGCTGGATTAAAATTATCGCGAATAACGCCTTTGGACGGCGATGCTTTCTTGCACTCCAGAATAAACACCGTTTTGTTGCCCTGTAGCGCCTGATAAAAGTCGCGCTGACTCAAGGTAATGTCATTTTGGAAACTGGCCAGAGGCTGTTGTAATTTCCGCGCGGCAACCCAGATTTCCTTATCGCGCACTATTTGGTGAAGTACGGTTTCCTGCATGATTTATCCTCTTGCTGCCAGAGCGGTAACACGTTCAAAAGGCTGACCGCTGTGAATCATTTCCAATGCTTGTTGTGCGTTATGGCGCAGGTTTTCCTGCCCATGCAATTTCAGCAATAATGCGACATTAGCCGCGACTGCTGCGGCATGCGCTGCCTCACCCTTACCTTGTAACAACCGTGCTAAAATGTCACGGTTTTCTTCAGGTGCGCCGCCCTGTAACGAGCCAAGCTCAAAGCGGTTTAAGCCAAAATCTTCCGGTGCTAATTCGTAGCTTTCGATACTGCCGTTATTCAGTTCTGCGACCTGAGTTGGCGCATGGATCGCCACTTCGTCCATTCCGCCGCCATGCACCACCGCCGCGCGTTGATAACCCAGTACTTTAAGAGTTTTAGCAATCGGCAACACCAATTCAGGGCTATAAACACCAATCAGCGCTAAGGGTGGGCGAGCAGGGTTAATCAATGGCCCTAACACATTAAACAAAGTACGGGTTTTGAGTTGTTGGCGAACAGGCATCGCATGGCGAAAACCGGTGTGATACTGCGGCGCAAACAAGAAACAAACACCTAACTCATCCAATGCCAGACGTGACTGCTCGGCGCTCATGTCCAGACGAATGCCAAAGGCGGCTAACAAGTCTGACGAGCCGGAACGGCTGGATACACTGCGATTACCGTGTTTGGCCACTTTCACGCCACAACTGGCGGCAACAAACGCGCTGGCCGTGGAGATGTTAATGCTGTTGGTGCCGTCGCCACCGGTGCCGACAATATCGGCAAACAGGTAATCGGGGCGCGGGAAGGGTTGAGCATCAGCTAATAAGGCTTGTGCTGCGCCGGCAATCTCGGCGGGTGTTTCGCCGCGCACTTTCATGCTGATCAATGCCGCAGCTAATTGGCTGGCTTCCAGTTCACCCCGGACAATCGCGGCAAATAGCAGTTGGCTTTCTGCCTGAGTCATCGACTCGGCCCGAAACAGTTTTTCTAATAACAATTCTTTTGGTAATAGATTGTGCATCATCAATTCCTTAAATTTTCATCCCCAAATAGCCTGGAGTCACAGCTAAAACTCTTGCGTTTATACGCGCGAAGGGGATAGCGCCCAGGCTAAGGTTTGCTCCAGCAAACGAGCACCCTGGGTGGTTAAAATCGATTCTGGGTGGAATTGGTAGCCACAAACCCGATGGACATCATGACGAACCGCCATGACCATCTCGCCAAAACGGGCGTTAACAGTGAGTTCTGTTGGGATATTACTGCCAACCAATGAGTGGTAGCGGGCAACCGGTAAAGGATTAGGCATTCCTGCAAACATGCCGTGTCCGTCGTGTTCAATGGCAGAAGCTTTACCGTGCAATATTTCGCCAGCCTGACCAACATGGCCGCCATAGGCTTCGACAATGGCTTGATGGCCAAGGCAAATGCCGATAATCGGTAGCTGGCCGCGTAAACGCTGTAACAACTCAGGCATACAGCCAGCCTGCGCTGGGGTGCCGGGGCCAGGTGATAGCATCAACACCGGTTGTTCGAATTGTTGCAAACGCTCAATAATGGTGTCAGCCGCAATTTGGTTGCGGTATATCACTACGCGATGGCCACTGGAGCGCAGTTGATCAACCAGGTTGTAGGTAAAGGAATCGATATTATCGAGCAGCAAGATATCGGCCATTAGATTATTTTCCATTAGAACACCTCCCTGGCGTGGTGTGCGGTGGCGATGGCGCGTAACACCGCGCGGGCTTTATTGCGGGTTTCATCGGCTTCCGCCTGTGGGACTGAATCCAGCACCACACCGGCACCGGCTTGTACTGTGGCGATACCGTCCTCGACATAAGCCGAGCGAATAACAATGCAGGTATCCAAATCACCATGAGCGGTAAAATAGCCGACAGCACCGCCGTAACTGCCGCGACGCGCCCCCTCACAGGCGGCGATTAATTGCATCGCCCGAACTTTTGGCGCACCGCTTAATGTCCCCATGTTCATGCAGGCCTGATAGGCATGCAGCACATCCAAATCGTGGCGCAACGTGCCCACTACGCGAGAAACCAGATGCATAACAAAGGAATAACGGTCGACTTTGGTTAAATCAGCCACATAACGGCTACCCGGTTCACAGATACGCGCCAGGTCATTACGGGCCAAATCCACCAGCATCAAGTGTTCCGCCAATTCTTTATGGTCGGTACGCATTTCCAGTTCAATGCGACTGTCCAAATCGCGGTCCAGTTCTCCATTAGCGCGGCGGCCGCGTGGGCGAGTCCCGGCAATCGGGTAAATTTCAATTTGACGATTGGTCGCATCATATTTCAGTGCGCTTTCAGGTGAGGCACCGAACAAAGAGAATTCGTTATCCTGCATGAAAAACATATACGGGCTTGGATTGCTGTCTTTCAGTGTTTGATACGCCGCCAGTGGCGACGGGCAAGGCAGTGAGAAACGGCGAGAAGGGACGACCTGGAAAATCTCACCTTCGCGGATTGCCTGCTGTAACTCGCTGACAACGGCACCGTATTCTTCATCTGATTGGTTACACTGTAACGCCATCTCTGGTACTGACTTGGCAGGAATGGCCTGCGGCGCTTGTTGCAATTGGTGGGCTAGCTGTTCTAAACGCGCCGTCAAGCGCTGGTGCTCGCTATTATCCGGGGTGAACAGGCTGGCTTGTAATGTTGTTGAGCGATGTTGATGATCTAACACCAACAAGGTTTCAGCTAAATAGAAGCAGAAGTCAGGGCAACGTTGGTCTTGGCGCAACTGCGGCAAGTTTTCAAAACCGGCGACCAAATCGTAGGCAAACAAGCCACCCAAAAACATCGCTTCTCGCTCTGCCTGCGGGGTATCGACCAGTTTCAGCAACAGACGCAAAGCATCGAAAACGGATAGCGCTTGTAAGCGGGAGTCTTCATCCTGCACATCAGTAATTATGGGAAATGCTAGCTCGCGGCCATTAGGGCGGACTTGAATCTCAACTTGCGCTGGCAATGCTGCGTCCAGCAAGGGTAATAACGCCGCACCATTGCGTGTCAGTGCTTCAATTGTCACCTTCTGCCCCAGAGCGGTGATACGCAGCGCACTGTCGATAATGAGCAGACTTTTCAGGTTCTGCTTGCTAGTCACTTCCGCTGACTCAAGCAGTAATGTTGCTGGTCGCGCGCCGCAAAGCTGATGGAACAGCGCGGTTGGGTCATCACGGTAACACGCCGTGGTGGTCAGTAACTGTAAAATGGGGCGCGAGGTTTGCATCGTTTGTGGTTCCTGAAAAAAGGTATATGCCGAAATCTATCCATAAAAAAGCCCGCTATAAGCGGGCTGAAGCAATCTGCACTGTCTGATGACTGATATGCGCGATTACACCGCCCGAGAGAGGGAGATGTGCCACCAACGCAGTAAGGAAATTAGGGAAGTTTTCATTATCAGTCACTCTCTATGATTGCTTTCATGGTGTTACTTCACAAACGGTGTTGCCCGACGTTCCTGAGCAGCATCTTGGTATCTCGTGAACTTGTGTACTAGTTAACTGGTTCGTGGGGTGAATGTCAACCCCTGAATGATTGTTTTTAACCAACTCTTTTTTAGCCGTAACATTTTCCTGAATGAGTTGGACGCCAAACAAGATTGATTAACGTTAATGTCACATTAGCGAGTATGATAGTTAGCCACGCTTTTTCCGGACTTTTATTTTGTCTAATAAATCAGTTTTGTCTAATAAACCCGTGTTGTCTGATAACACCACATCACCTAACTCGGCTGATTTAACTGATGTTGTGACATCAACGGCCTTTACTCTCTATGACCTACATAGTCATACCACCGCGTCGGACGGTTCGCTGAGCCCCGCGGCGTTGGTGATCAGGGCGGCGCAAATGCGCGTAGGTGTGTTAGCGATTACTGATCACGATACCACCGCAGGGTTAGCTGAAGCCGCTGCGACTATTGAGCAGCAGCAGCTGCCAATCCGGCTTATTCCCGGTGTCGAGATTTCCACATTATGGGAAAACCATGAAATCCATATTGTCGGATTGGGCATGGATATCCAACATCCCAGCATCTGTCAGTTATTAAGCCAACAGTCCGAGCATCGTTATAGCCGGGCGCAAGAAATCAGTGCCCGACTGGCGAAAGCACGTATTCCTGATGCCTGGGAAGGGGCTAATCGGTTGGCAGAAGGTGGCCAGGTGACGCGAGGCCATTTTGCCCGTTATCTGGTGGAGTTAGGGCTAGCCAGTAACGTCGGCCAGGTTTTCAAAAAGTATTTGGCCAAAGGCAAGACCGGTTATGTTCCCGCTCAATGGTGTACAATAGAACAAGCTATTGATGCTATTAAGCAATCAGGTGGGCAAGCCGTGCTGGCGCACCCTGGGCGTTATGATTTAACGGCGAAATGGTTAAAGCGGTTATTAGCACATTTCGCTGAGCATGGTGGTGATGCCATGGAAGTTGCCCAGTGCCAGCAAGCCCCCCATGAACGGGCACAACTTGCCCAGTATGCGCGCGACTATAATTTACTTGCATCCCAAGGGTCTGATTTCCATCAACCTTGCTCCTGGATTGAGTTGGGCCGCAAATTGTGGTTGCCCGCTGGGGTGGAACCGGTATGGCGCGATTGGCCGATAGAGAGTCAGTCCAGCTAATTCATACATTTAATGATTAGGTAGAGTCATGAGTCAATTTTTCTATATTCACCCAGAAAACCCTCAGCCACGGTTAATCAACCAAAGTGTGGATGTTTTACGTAAGGGAGGGGTGGTTGTCTATCCGACAGATTCGGGTTATGCCCTTGGTTGCCGCTTAGAAGATAAAACGGCAATGGAACGTATTTGTCGTATTCGCCAGTTGGATGGTAATCATAACTTCACCTTGGTCTGCCGTGATTTATCAGAACTATCAACTTACGCCTATGTTGATAATCCGGCGTTTCGACTTATCAAGAACAACACTCCCGGCAACTACACCTTTATATTGAAAGCGACCAAAGAAGTGCCGCGGCGTTTGATGAATGACAAACGAAAAACGATTGGTTTGCGTGTACCGTCTAATCCTATTGCGTTGGCGTTGTTGGATGTATTAGGCGAGCCGCTGATGTCGACCACATTGATGTTGCCGGGCAATGATTTTGCTGAGTCGGATCCAGAAGAGATCAAAGAGCACTTGGGCAAACAAGTGGATTTAATTATTCACGGCGGCTCACTGGGCCAACAGCCGACTACGGTTATTGACCTGACTGATTCCTCCCCGGAAGTTATTCGCGAAGGTGCAGGGGATGCAACACCGTTCCGTTAAATGGATTGGCGATAAGTCATTGTTAGTGACATCCGAGTCTTTTTGAATCCCTGACTGTGAAAATAGTGTAATATGTCCGGTCACGAACCAGCGTGTTGAGGCGTTTGCGTCACTTTTTACGCGCCACGCTGTGTTCTAAAATGTATTACAATCAGTGAGTTCCGCTTGATTGTGAGCTTAACTTATTGATTACAATATATAACGCGACGCCTGTGAAGGCGACATTAGAGGTTGCTCAATGAGCGAGAAGTCAGAAGACCAAAATTTACCAAACTCAAAGCCACAAAGCCCTAAACCACAGGGCGATAAAGTTGTGGGTGAAAAAACAAAAGTTGTGGGTGAGAAATTACAGAAAATCTTGGCACGAGCGGGTCATGGCTCTCGTCGGGAAATCGAAGCCATCATTCAACAGGGCCGTGTCAGCGTTGATGGTAAAATATCAAAGCTGGGTGATCGTGTTGAGGTGACTCAGGCGACTAAAATTCGTCTGGACGGCCATCTTCTTTCGATTAAAGAATCTGAAGAAGCGGTGTGTCGTGTTCTGGCGTATTACAAGCCGGAAGGTGAGCTCTGTACCCGTAATGACCCGGAAGGCCGCCCAACGGTATTTGACCGTCTGCCAAAACTGCGCGGTTCGCGTTGGGTTGCGGTCGGCCGCCTGGACGTTAATACCTCAGGTTTATTGTTGTTCACCACTGATGGTGAATTGGCTAACCGCCTGATGCACCCTAGCCGTGAAGTTGAACGTGAATATGCGGTGCGTGTGTTTGGTCAAATTGATGACGAAAAAATCAAACAGCTGAGCCGCGGTGTTCAACTGGAAGATGGCCCAGCGGCATTCCGCACCATTAGTTTCCAGGGCGGGGAAGGGATTAACCAGTGGTATAACGTCACGTTGACCGAAGGGCGTAACCGCGAAGTTCGCCGCTTGTGGGAAGCTGTTGGTGTGCAGGTTAGCCGCCTGATTCGTGTTCGCTATGGTGACATCAATCTGCCAAAAGGCTTGCCTCGTGGCGGTTGGACTGAATTAGATCTGAAAGCGACCAACTACTTACGTGAACTCGTGGAGTTGGATTCTGAAACTGTCAGTAAATTGCCAGTTGAGAAAGACCGACGTCGGGTCAAAGCTAATCAAATTCGTCGTGCGGTTAAACGCCATACTGAAGTTGCTGGCCGCCAGGTTGCTGGACGTCAAGGCTCAGCCCGTAAAGGTTCTACCCGCCAAAACGTAGGTAATGCAGCTCCAGCAGCTGCTACTGGGCGTCGTGGGTCTAATAAGCGCGGATAAGTCAGTTATCTATGGGAAGAAATCATTTTCTTCCCATTATTCACTCTAAGAATTCCCAATCCCATTTCCTCTTCTTCAGATATAGCTTTATATAGAAGACGCTAATGCCGCAGACTTTGCCGCTGCGGCATTTTATTGGTCAAGGATAGGGCTGAAAATTACCAGTCGATACCTTGCTGTGCCTTAATGCCAGCATCAAAAGCATGTTTAACCGGACGTAATTCACTGACGGTATCTGCCATTTCCAACAGATCCCGATGGCAACCACGGCCAGTAATTATCACCGTTTGATGGGCAGGACGCTGTTTTAGCGCGTCAACAACCTCATCTAGTGATAAGTAGTCATAAGCGACCATATAAGTCAGTTCATCTAACACCACTAAATCTAAGGTCGGATCAGCTAACATACGCCGCGCATGTTGCCAAACCCCCTGACAGGCTGCGGTATCTGTTTCTCTATTTTGTGTATTCCAGGTGAAGCCAGTTGCCATAACCTGAAACTCAACACCATGTTGTTGCAACAGATTTTTCTCGCCGTTCGGCCATTCACCTTTAATGAACTGTATCACTCCCGCTTTCAGTCCGTGGCCAACAGCACGGGTTACGGTACCAAATGCAGCGGTAGTTTTGCCTTTGCCATTGCCGGTAAAAACAATCAAGATACCGCGAGTTTCTTGCGCTGCTGCAACCCGTGATTCAACCTTTTCTTTTATTTTTTGTTGGCGCTGCTGGTGGCGTTCTTCAGACATGAAACATTCCTTTATTCTGCGGGGCCGGGTTTACGGCCAGGTTGTGCATCGAAGCTGATACCGGTCTTTCTGCGGCTATCGTCGCCCATCAGGTAGAGATAAAGCGGCATAATGTCGGCCGGTGTTTTTAACTTGTTGGCATCTTCATCTGGGAAAGCACTGGCGCGCATCTGAGTCCGCGTGCCCCCTGGGTTGATACAATTAACCCTCAGATTACTCTGCTTATATTCTTCAGCAAGTACCTGCATCATGCCTTCGGTGGCAAATTTTGACACGGCATAAGCCCCCCATCCTGAGCGCCCCTGACGGCCAACGCTGGAACTGGTGAACACCAAAGAGGCACTCGGTGACTTCAGCAGTAGTGGCAATAATGCTTGAGTTAGCATAAAAGTTGCATTGACATTCACTTGCATAACATCCTGCCAGACGGTGATATCTTGCTCTGCCATCGGCACAATCTCACCCAATAAACCGGCATTATGCAATACA
>NZ_JBLWEX010000015.1:0-8380 GCF_048323875.1 Yersinia sp. LJYL362 | reverse complement strand
TGAAATTGGGGACGAGTGTCCTGACTGGCGGTTCCCGTCGTCTTAATCGTGCCCATATTGTTGAACTGGTGCGCCAGTGCGCCCAGCAACACGCAAAAGGTCATCGTATTGTTATTGTCACCTCTGGCGCCATTGCCGCTGGGCGTGAACACCTGGGTTATCCAGAATTACCCGCCACTATTGCTTCAAAGCAATTACTCGCCGCTGTCGGGCAGAGCCGGCTCATTCAGCTTTGGGAACAACTGTTCTCAATCTATGGCATTCACATCGGCCAGATGCTGTTGACCCGGGCTGATTTAGAAGACCGCGAGCGGTTTCTCAATGCCCGCGATACCATGAATGCTTTGCTGGATAACCGCATAGTACCGGTTATCAATGAGAATGATGCCGTTGCCACTGCTGAAATCAAAGTGGGTGATAACGATAATCTCTCGGCATTGGCGGCGATTCTGGCTGGTGCCGATAAATTGCTGCTACTGACAGACCAGGCCGGGCTGTACACCGCCGATCCTCGTAATAACCCGCAAGCTGAATTAATTCGCGAAGTACATGGTATTGATGATGCTTTGCGCGGGATTGCGGGTGATAGTGTCTCTGGCCTGGGCACTGGTGGCATGGCGACAAAATTACAGGCTGCTGATGTTGCGTGTCGTGCCGGTATTGATGTCGTGATTGCTGCGGGTAGCCAGGTAGGGGTTATTGCTGACGTGATTGAGGGAACGCCAGTTGGCACTCGATTCCACGCGCTGGAAACACCACTGGAAACCCGTAAACGCTGGATCTTTGGTGCACCGCCAGCCGGTGAAATTACCGTCGATGATGGTGCGGTTACCGCGATTATGGAGCGCGGCAGCTCGCTGTTGCCAAAAGGCATTCGCAGTGTAGTGGGGAACTTCTCTCGCGGCGAAGTCATTCGTATCCGTAATCTCAGTGGGCGCGATTTGGCTCACGGTGTATCGCGTTATAACAGTGATGCCTTGCGCTTGCTGGCGGGGCACCATTCGCAACAAATCAGTGAAATCCTCGGGTATGAATATGGCCCGGTGGCTGTTCATCGTGATGATATGATTGTCAGCTAAGGAGCAAGCATGAGCATGCTGGAACAGATGGGGAAAGCCGCTAAACAGGCTTCCTGGCAATTGGCGATGCTGAGCACGGCAAAGAAAAATCAGGCCTTGGCCGTGATTGCCAATCTGCTGGAATCTGAAAGTCAGGCCATTTTACAGGCCAACGAACAAGATATGGCGGCTGCCCGTGACAGCGGTATGAGTGAGGCGCTGCTGGACAGATTGCTGCTAAGTCCTGCACGTTTAGCTGCCATTGCTAATGATGTGCGTCAGGTATGTCGTCTCAATGATCCGGTTGGCCGGGTTATTGACGGCAGCTTACTCGACAGTGGCTTAAAACTGGAGCGTCGCCGCGTCCCGCTGGGAGTCATTGGTGTCATTTACGAAGCTCGCCCTAATGTGACAATTGATGTGGCTAGCTTATGTTTGAAGACCGGCAACGCAGTTATTTTGCGTGGCGGTAAAGAGACGCACCACACCAATCAGGCAACAGTAAAAGTTATCCAGCAAGCGCTGGAGCAATGTGGCTTACCGCCAGCGGCGGTGCAGGCGATTGAAAGCCCGGATCGAGAGTTGGTGACTCAATTACTGCGGATGGACAACTATATCGATATGTTGATCCCCCGCGGCGGAGCGGGCTTACATAAATTGTGTCGTGAGCAATCGACCATTCCGGTTATCACCGGAGGCATCGGTGTTTGCCATACTTTTGTCGATGAAAGCGCTGATTTTGAAAAAGCCTTATTAGTGATTGAAAACGCTAAAATTCAGCGGCCAAGTGCATGTAATTCATTGGAAACCTTGCTTGTCCACCAAGAAATTGCTGCGCGTTTCCTACCGGTATTGAGTGACAGAATGCATGCCTTTGGTGTGACACTGCATGCCAGCCCGCAAGCTATGCCGTTTTTAGCGGAAGGTAAAGCCAGGGTCGTGGCGGTAGATGCTGCTGATTATGATGATGAATGGCTATCTCTGGATCTCAATGTGGAGATTGTGGCTGACCTCAATGCTGCCATCGACCATATTCGCGAGCATGGTACCAGCCATTCTGATGCTATTTTGACCCGTTCTCTGAGCAGCGCCGAACATTTTGTTCGCGCGGTTGATTCATCAGCCGTTTATGTCAATGCCAGCACGCGTTTCACTGATGGTGGGCAGTTTGGCTTGGGCGCAGAAGTGGCAGTCAGTACACAAAAACTTCATGCTCGTGGCCCAATGGGGTTGGATGCATTGACAACCTATAAGTGGATTGGTTACGGCGATGATTTAGTCCGTAGCTAATTTATCCGAGTTACAGATGTGTAATCCACATTACTTTAAAGCGATATAGGCACCTGCCGATGTCGCTTTATTTTTATCCTGCGACTTTCCCCCTCGACAACCTGCGTAATAAACCTTCAGTATTGTGAAATAGATCATTATTCTATGAAACGTGGTTATAGCTATTCATGATTTTCTTTCCTGAAAATAGACAACCAAACACTTGTTTGGTTTTTTGTGGGAGAATAGTTATCTCTTTGATTATCTATCTTTATTTTTAGAGGAATATTCTTTATATAAATATATTGCTATTTTTATTTAATTTAGTAACAGGAATAACTTGAGTTGCTTCACAAAAAAAACGCTGTAACTGTTTGAAAACACGCTTACGATCATTCTCCCAACTTTGAAATAGAGTAATAAAATCCGCTTTACTCTATCTAATCAAAATAATAAAAAAGACACATGTTTAAAAACAAACAAGTGTCCATTATGACCAGCCGAGAGAAGCAAATATTGCAGCTTCTGAGACGAGATCCATTGATCCCCCAGCAAGAAATTGCCGATATTCTAGGCATAAGTCGCTCGGGTGTTGCCGGTCACATTATGAATCTGATGCAAAAAGGTTATATCAAAGGAAAAGGATATATATTATCTGAGCACAGTTATGTGGTGGTCGTTGGCTCTGTCAATATGGATGTTTGTGGTTATGCTGCCAGTAAACTTATTTATGAAGATTCTAACCCGGGAAAAATAAAATGCACACCGGGTGGTGTCGGTCGAAATATTGCTGAGAATATTGCTTTATTAGGCAAAGAGTGTCATTTGATTTCAGTCGTGGGTGATGACTTTTACGGTGCCACCTTGATTGATGAAGCCAAACGAGCCGGTGTTAATGTCAGCAATTGTCACAGTCTACATGGGGAGGATACCTCAACCTATGTATCGTTACTGGATAACAGTGGTGAAATGCTGGTGGCAATTAATGATATGCGTATTTTAGAAAAATTAACGCCATCATTATTGGCTAGCACCAAAGAATTAATTCAGCACGCGGGTATTCTCGTTGTTGACTGCAATTTAACAGAAGAGTCTCTCTCGTGGATATTTACCAACGCCGGTAATGTGCCGGTCTTTGTCGATACGGTATCCGCGTTCAAAGCCCCCAGAATCAAAAACTGGCTATCTCATATTCATACATTGAAACCTAATCGTCTTGAAGCGGAAATACTGAGCGGTATGAAGATTGATAGCCGCGATGATATTCCGGTTGTAGCCGAGTGGTTTCATCAACAAGGTGTCCAGCGTTTGGCACTCAGTATGGGTAAGGATGGCGTTTACTTCAGCGAAATTAATGGGCAGACCGGCTGGTCTCAGCCACTGAATATCAACATTGTGAATGTGACCGGTGCCGGAGATGCCATGATGTCAGGGTTAGCAAGTTGCTGGCTTGATGACATGGAGTTTGCTGAGAGCATTCGTTTTGCTCAAGGGTGTTCAGCATTAACACTCTCTTCGGAACTGACCAATAACCCCAATCTGTCGAATGGCAGTGTCAAAAAACTATTGGAATTACAACCATGACAAATAATGAAGTGGCACAATCTTATTTAGATATTTCACCGGAAGTTGCGCAGGCCTTGGCGCAAAATAAAGCCGTAGTGGCATTGGAATCCACCATTATTTCTCATGGGATGCCTTACCCACAAAACGTTGAGACCGCCTTACTTGTCGAGCAGAAAATTCGTGAAAATGGCGCAGTCCCAGCCACCATTGCGGTCATAAATGGCCGAATGAAAGCGGGCCTATCACGGGATGAAATAGAACTACTGGGGAAAGAAGGCCATAGCATCATGAAAGTCAGTCGCCGCGATTTGCCTTTTGTGGTGGCTAATGGGCAACATGGTGCCACCACCGTGGCTTCCACCATGATTATTGCGGAAATGGCCAATATTAAAGTCTTTGCAACCGGAGGCATTGGTGGTGTACATCGAGGTGCGGCAACGACATTTGATATTTCAGCCGATTTACAAGAGCTGGCAAAAACAAATGTGACTGTTGTGTGCGCGGGGGCTAAATCTATTTTGGACTTGGGTTTAACCACTGAATATCTGGAAACCCATGGCGTTCCGGTTATTGGTTATCAGACTCGCTCATTACCTGCATTCTTTTGTCGTACCAGCCCGTTTGATGTCAGTATTACTTTAGACACTGCGGAACAAATTGCTGCGGCAATGAATGCCAAGTGGGGAATGGGGCTACGCGGAGGAATGGTTGTGGCCAATCCGATTCCTGAACAATATGCGTTATCCGAAAGTATGATTAATACAGCCATTGAACAAGCAGTTAAAGAATCAGAAGAACAGGGCGTTATTGGTAAGGAAAGTACTCCATTCTTATTAGCCCGAGTTGCTGAACTAACCGGTGGTGACAGTTTACATGCCAATATTCAGTTGGTATTTAATAATGCCAAGTTGGCAGCCAAAATCGCCTGTTCATATCAGAGTGTTATTTAATTTATATAAAGGTAATACGCCTTAAATAGTGTCCTTATTACAGTTGCTAAATAATAGCTCATATCTTTGAGGTGCCCTGACACATTCGTTGTCCGAGGGGCACCTTTTCGAGCATGAGCCTATCTATATAGGTACTTCGGGGGATTTATGGATTTATTGCGTAGTTTAGCAGGGATGTGCATCTTATTGCTTATCGCCTATATTTTCTCGGTAAATAAGAGGAGAATAAGACTAAGAACAGTGGGGGCTGCATTATTACTCCAAATAACACTGGGTGCAGTGATGCTCTATGTCCCCGCTGGTAAATGGTTTATTTCCTCTATTGCTAATGCGGTTAACAGAGTCATTTCTTATAGCGACGCAGGTAGCGCATTTATTTTTGGTGGTTTGGTTAGCCCAAAAATGAATGAGTTATTTGATGGCGCAGGTTTTGTTTTTGCCTTCCATGTTTTACCCGCAATTATTTTTATCACCTCATTAATTTCTATTCTTTATTATCTGGGGATTATGGGCTGGTTAATCAACATTCTCGGTTCTATCTTTCAAAAACTACTGGGGATCAGCAAAGTTGAGTCATTTGCCGCGGTGACGACTATTTTCTTGGGGCAAAATGAAATCCCTGCTGTGGTGAAACCCTTTATAAATAAGATGAACAGCAATGAGTTGTTTACCGTGATTTGTAGCGGCATGGCATCCATCGCGGGTTCAATGTTGGTTGGCTATGCTGGTCTCGGTGTTCCCATTGAATATTTATTAGCTGCATCCTTAATGGCTATTCCCGGTGGGATATTATTTGCTCGGATTATCAGCCCTGCGACTGAAGAGTCAAAAGTTGAATTTAATGAGATGACTTTCAGTGATAAACGCCCGGCCAGTATTATTGAAGCTGCCGCTAATGGTGCGATGCTGGGACTAAAAATTGCAGTAGGGGTGGCGACTGTAGTGATGGCCTTTGTTGCGCTGATAGCATTAATTAATGGCATTATCGGCGGTATTGGTGGCTTATTTGGCTTTGAACACCTGAGTCTTGAAAGTGTTCTTGGCTACGTGTTCTCGCCTCTGGCTTATATTATGGGTGTTTCGTGGGAACATGCTTCCTTGGCTGGCGGCTTTATAGGTCAAAAATTAGCGATTAATGAGTTTGTCGCCTATCTGAGTTTTTCTCCTTATCTGAAAGAAACCATCGGAACACTAGATGTAAAAACCATTGCTGTTATTTCATTTGCACTGTGTGGTTTTGCCAATTTTGGTTCTATTGCCGTGGTCGTGGGGGCTTTTAGTGCTGTTGCACCTGAAAGGGCCTCTGAAATTGCTCGCTTAGGATTCCGTGCATTATTAGCGGCGACATTATCTAACTTGATGAGTGCCACCATTGCCGGTTTGTTTATTGGTCTGGGGAGCTTATTACCGGGGTAGGGGGATGAGCGATACCATTAGGTCAACATAACACTCTGTGCATTAATCTACCGGTAAAAGGATTAGTGCACTGATTTCATCTTTAATCGAGTGGATGGCGCTTAAGATAATAACTGATTTTATAATCGGTCGGATTAAAGGTAATCACTGAGAAATCCACAATCACCCCATCTGTGGTATTAGATACCGCCAATAGTTGCAGCAATAACGTACGCGGATCACAATGGAGCTGCAAAGCGAATTCCTGGCTGGCAACAATCGGTAAAAAGGTTTGTCGACACCCTTCATTTTGGTAATGAGCCTGTTTTTCAATGAAGTCATACTTTGATGACTCAAGATGATGGTAGGTTAAATCCGGCATCAGCGTCACGGGCAAGTAACTTTCTTCTATCTGAATGATCTGTTTTTCTGTATAGCGTAATCGCTTGATATAATATGTTTTATCGTCTTGTAAGATATTTAATTGGCTGGCAATGGCTTGCGGCGCTCTGATGATTTTGAATTCAGATACCTCCGTACGGGGTGTTTTACCGAGCATTTTCATGTGTTCGGTAAAGCTGTTCAGATGATTATTATCGTGTTTAAGATCTTTCCCGATAATAAAAGTGCCCCGACCTTGCTGGCGCTCTAATAAACCATCCTGAATTAAAACATCCAATGCCTTCCTGACCGTCATTCGTGATGCACCAAAATTTGGTACTGCAAAATCAAACCTTTGCCAGCCCAGATGGTCTATTTTTCCAATTATTAAAAATTATTGAATCCGGCGGCTGGACGGTATTCAATAATATGGGACTGTTATTTGCTGTTGGCTTACCTATCAAATTGGCAAATAAAGCGCCAGCCTCTGCCTGTTTAGTCTCTTTAATTACTTATCTGACCTTTAATGCCTTTCTCGGGGCAATGTGTGAAGTCTGGGGTGCACATTGGGGGGTTAATTTCGCACAAGAGACCGGTGGCACCAGTGGCCTGGCGATGATTGGCGGGATTAAAACGCTGGATACCAGTGTGATTGGTGCAATTTTGTGTGGCAGTCTGGTGACCTGGATACATAACCGTTATTACTCAACCACATTACCTGACTATATCAGTATTTTCCAAGGTGCCGCCTTCGTTAATATTCTTGGTTTTATTGTCATGCTGCCGTTGGCTTTTATAACACTAATGATGGCCCACGCCAGGAGATTGTCGCCAAAGCTTGTGAAATTATTCTGCGCGAACAATCAAGCGGAATAAAGTTTTCCTATACTACCGACCCCAAAGCGGCTTTTAGCGGAGTTGATTTCGTGATGGCACACATTCGGCAAGGCAAACTTCCGATGCGTGAAAAAGACGAAAAAATCCCAATGAAATATGGTTGTGTTGGGCAGGAGACTTGTGGTGCGGGGGGAATTGCCTATGGTATGCGCTCTATTAGTGGGGTGCTGGGGATTCTTGATTATATGACGGAATATTCTCCGAATGCCTGGATGTTAAATTACTCTAATCCGGCTGCTATTGTTGCTGAGGCGACGCGCCGCTTACGACCGACGGCTCGTATTTATCATATTTGTGATATGCCTATCAGTATTGAAGAGGCAATGGCTAAAATACTGCACTATCCTTCTGCGGCAGATTTAGAAACTCGCTATTACGGACTCAACCATTTTGGCTGGTGGAGCTCGGTACGTGATAAAGCCACTGGCGAAGACTTAATGCCGAAATTGGCCGAGCACGTCAGACAATATGGTTATGCTGATGAGCAAGGCGAGGGTAAAGAAGAGATCAGCTGGAATGAAACTTTTGCTAAAGCGCGGGATAGTTTTGCACTAGACCCCAGGAGCTTCCCAAATACCTATTTGCAATATTATTTGTACGGCGACGATATGGTGGCGCATACCTCACCTGAGCATTCCCGAGCCAATGAAGTGATGGAAGGCCGGGAAAAGTTCGTGTTTGATGAGTGCCGTAAAATTATTGCAGAGGGGAGTGCTGCCAATACTCAACTCAAAATAGATGAACATGCGTCTTATATCGTCGATCTGGCACAAGCCATTGCGTTTAATACCAAGCGTCGCATGTTATTGATTGTGCCTAATAAAGGCGCTATCAGTAATTTCGATAATGATGCGATGGTGGAAG
>NZ_JBLWEX010000014.1:0-8347 GCF_048323875.1 Yersinia sp. LJYL362 | reverse complement strand
CCATAACTCGTTGATTAACTGTGTTTTTAGGTAATTAGATATAACCAAAACAGTGCAATAGCACCATTTAGGTGCAAAGTCATTTCAATTTGTTTCTTTTTTGTTCTTTTGAGTAGTTAGATTTGTAGAATGGAGTGGATATCACACTTATAATCTATTTTTTATATATCCAAAGCCATTTATCGACTATTTAAAATACAAATAATCAAGGATGAATATCCTATTTGGTGCAACAAAGAAAAGAGCAAAGTATAAATAGCATTAATAGGTTTATGAAAAGTGTGGTTTTAGATCGTCGTTAATTAGATAGATTTTATCAAATGGCAGATGAGTGATATAAAATTAAATAAGATATTTTTTAATTTAATGCAGAGAAAATGAACTATTGATGTTGGGAAGTCACTTTTTTACATACCCAAAGAGATATATCTCTTTAAATTTAGCTTAAGTAAAACGCCCTGTGGTGATATTAACTTAAGTTACTATCCAGAGCGGTATTAGTCATATATACCTGTCATACTTCAAGCTGCATGTGCGTTGGCTGCTTTAGTTCACCCCAGTCACTTACTTATGTAAGCTCCTGGGGATTTACTCTATTGCCGCCTTCCTGCAACTCGAATTATTTAGGGTATAGCCTTACTTATACTTGTGGTAACTCATTCTCATCCATTTGCACTAACATGATGCCTGCACGCAATCCCAACGCAACTCGCGGATTGGGAAACAAGATCCACTCATACTCATGCTCAACGCGATAATGCTCATTGAGCTGTTCTGTCATCAATGTTCCTTGCGGATAACGAGTGAAGTTTACCGTGTCATCCGCCACCCACAGTTTAAAATCAGCATGTTGCTTTAGGAGTGATTTCACGACACGATAAAATATCATTGGCTCGGTAGATCGAGTAGGCAATTGCTCTCCGCTGACCAATGCACGTAAACCCTCAGTGATCGGACTAAACTGTTCGAGCTGATTTTCCCCAAAGGGTAGCGCTTTACCTAATTCCAGCGTGCAACTTGCCGCCTGATAAAACTCGCTACTAAAATGTGCAAAGGTTCCCCCCGCCGCGGTGTGCATGACTAAAGCCTCTAACTCACTGTCGTTTAGCCAACGTAACATTGCCGCGCAGTAAGGCGTTGTCCGGTAAGGTAACAAACCAAATCGACTATGATGTGAACCCCGAATGGCCGTATGTAAATCATAATGTAAACGTAAAGAGTGCGAGCCAGTTGCAAAGAACTCCCCGACATTTTGTTCGAGAATTTCAGCCCGTCTTGCCTCATCAGCGGGTAAATGATCTTTATAACGCCCACCAAACATGCGATTGATGTCTGAGGTGAGATAGCGCTCCCCGGCTCTGATAGCTGGCGGATTACCTAATATCACTAACAAACGCACTGCTAATGGCAGCTGACTAGCTAATAAATCAGAGACTAATTGGTTCAGAATCTCAATCGGGGCAGTTTCATTGCCATGGATACCGGCCGAAAGCACCACTGATTGCGAATAAGTTCCGTGGGGGATGAGCATCAATATCCCTTCATCCCGCCATTGCCATTTAAGGTTTGGTGTTTCACCATGGGTGACTTGCGGTGGATGACCCGATAGGGTAACCGACAGAAAATCTAACATCATCGCCCCTTCCATTTGCTTATACCTTCTCATGGCGTCTACCGTTCGCTGCTTGATATTGCTGTTAATGACGCTGGAACGGGTATATCGAACCCAAGTTGAGTATCTTGGTCAACTCATCCAATGCTTGTCGCCCCTCTTTTAACAATTGTGGGTCAGCCAAGTCTTTGAATTTCAAACGATCGCGATAGTGCTGGTCGACCCAATTATTCAGCGCAACAAACAAAGCGGGAGTCATCATCACTCTGCTATTTACTGCCGCTAACTCAGTGTCATTGAGCGCAACACGTAGCCGTAGGCAGGCCGGACCACCACCATTGTGCATACTTTCGCGCAGGTCAAAGACCCGGACCTCATCAATCGGACCGCCGCTATTTATCAGCTCAGACAGATACCCCCACACCGCCGGACATTCCTGGGACTCTTGTGGAATAATCAGCAGCATCTTACCATTGGGTTTACTCAGTAACTGGCTGTTAAACAGATAGCTCGATACTGCTTGCGCGACAGAAACTTGTGCGGCGGGCACTTCAATGGTCAACAGTTGTTGCTCAATACGCCCCATTTTGCGACGTAGGTTTTCCATTACCTGGATATCGGGCACGAAGGCATGTTGGTGGTGGAATAACACGTTTTGATTACTGACCGCGATAACATCATTGTGGAACACACCTTGGTCGATCACCGCCGGATTTTGTTGTACAAAAACAGTGCGTTCAGGATCTAACATGTGCAAGCGTGCCACGGCTTCGCTAGCTTCTAACGTTTGGCGTGCAGGATATCGGCTGGGCATTGCCCCACTTTCAAGCCCTTGACGGCCATAAACAAATACCTGAATCGCCGGGCGGTCATACTCTCCCCCTAGGCGATTATGATTCGCTGCACCCTCATCACCAAATAGCTCAACAGAAGGCAATGCATCGTGGTGAACAAAGTGACGGTGATTATTAAAAATGCTTTTTAATATTGCTGAGGTTGTCTCTGCCTCGATGGCGCGATGAAATTTATTATTTAAATTTGCAACGGTAAAATGAACTCGCCCGTCAGCGCTGTCAGCGGAAGGCGATACTGTTGCAGCATTCGCGGTCCACATTGATGAGGCGGAGCTGACCGCCGACAATAACCGCGGCGATTTGCGCGCCACTTCACTTAATACTTGTTCATCTGAGCCACTGAAACCCAACTGGCGTAGAACACGTATTGCAGGACGTTCCTGCGGTGGCAGAATCCCCTGTTTATAACCTAAATCGGCCAGCGCTTTCATTTTGAGCAAACCCTGCTTTGCCGCCAGTCTAGGGTTGGAGAGTGTATTTTGATGCTTGGTGGAGGCCTCATTGCCAAAAGACAATCCGGCATAGTGATGTGTCAGTCCAACCAATCCATCGAAGTTAACTTCATATCCTGCCATGGTATTCTCCGTTCGCACCTATGAGCTAATCGGGTAAATGGGCTAATCGGGTAAATCGAAAGAAATCCCCGGCGACAAGGTTGCGGGGAGTGTCAGACTTTCACTTTCGAGTGATGCCATGGGCCAGGCACAATAATCTGCGGCATAAAACGCACTTGGCCGATGATTCCCCGAAGCCCCAACCCCGCCAAATGGCGCCGTACTGGAGGCTCCGGTCAAAGGTTTATTCCAGTTAACAATACCCGCACGGGCTTCCAATAGCAGTTGTTCAAACTGTTGCCTGTCTGCTGAAACCAAGCCAATGGCTAAACCAAATCGGGTCTGATTGGCTATTTTTAGTGCCTGGCTAAAATCGGTGTAGCGAATAACACTCACTAGCGGGCCAAAATACTCTTCATCAGGCACCTCGCTGATACCGGTGATATCAATGATACCGGGGGTCAAAACCGCACTTTGGCTGTCAGGTCGGGTCATGGTTAATAAGGCTTCCCCCCCTAATGCCAGCAAATGTTGCTGTGCTGCCAGCATTTTTTCAGCCGCTTGAGATGAAATCACCGCCCCCATAAAAGGAGCTGGTTGACTATCCCAGCGCCCAATACGCAGCGCTTTACTCACCGCAACAAAACGGCGTAAGAATGCATCGCCTTCAGCGCCACTTTTAACTAACAGGCGGCGCGAGCAGGTACAACGCTGACCGGCAGAGATAAAAGCTGACTGAATCGCGAGGTTGACCGCTGCATCACAGTCTTTGACCTGCTCAACAATCAGGGCATTATTGCCCCCCATCTCCAGCGCCAGAATTTTCTCCGGCTGGCCAGCCAGTTGCCGGTGCAAGTGGTAGCCGGTATTGGCACTGCCGGTAAACAGCAAGCCATCAATGTCAGGTTGAGCCGCGAGTGCTTCGCCTGTTTCACGCCCCCCCTGAACTAAATTGAGCACACCATCAGGAATGCCTGCCAACTGCCATAACTTGACGGTTTCCTCAGCGGTCGCCGGGGTCAGTTCACTGGGTTTGAACACCACGGTATTGCCCGCTAACAAAGCAGGAACAATATGTCCATTGGGGAGATGTCCGGGAAAGTTATAAGGGCCAAAAACTGCCAATACGCCATGTGGCCGGTGCCGCAGCACTGAGATAGCGTCCGCCATCGGCGTTTGACTGCTACCGGTTCTGGTTTGATAGGCTTGCAACGAAATAGCCACTTTGCCCACCATCGCCTGCACTTCTGTCAGGGCTTCCCATTCTGGTTTGCTGGTTTCCAGGCTAATCGTTCGTGCCAATTTCTGCTTATTTTGTTCGAGCAATACGGCAAAACGCTGAATAATCGCCACTCGTTGTTCCAGTGGCTTTCTAGCCCAAGCGGGGAAAGCATCGCGCGCGGCACGGCAAGCTGCGGCGACATCCGTGCTATCAGCCGCTCGCGCTTGCCACAATAATTGCTGATCCATGGGGTCATATTTATCGAAATGGGCACCTTTACCGGTGCGCCATTCCCCCTGAATAAACAGTGCATCATGGGTCATTTTTTGGTCTCCGGTGCAAAAAGGCTGATTATCCGAACCACATCCCCCGCCACAACACCCAATGCCGCTGCATTGTCAGTGGTTAAATGCAGAAGTTCGTCTGATAGATGGGTGTTAATTAATATGGAACGAAAATCTTGGTAACGGTCATTGGCCACTAAATAAGCGCTGCCACTTGGGTCAATGTCAATATCATCAATAACCACTTTTCGCTGGCTGCTATCGCGCACCGCCCGCACTTCGTCGGTGTTGGCTTCCAATGTCGGCCCACCATCAAAAATATCGACATATCCCTGATATTGCAGGCCTTCAGTCTCCAGAACCGCGCGAGCAGGTGCGGTGTGAGGATGAACCTGGCCTATCACCGCACGGGCTTCTTCTGCTAAAAAATCTACATACAGCGGGTGTTTCGGCATCAGTTCAGCAATAAACGCTTTTTGCCCCGTTCCACTCAGGTAATCGGCTTTAGCAAATTCGATAGAGAAAAAATGACGACCGACATTTTCCCAAAATGGTGAACGGCCTTGTTCATCGGTGTAACCACGCATCTCAGCAATCAATTTACGCGAGAAGTGCTGGCGAAATGCGGCGATAAACAAAAAACGAACTTTCGATAAAAAAGGGCCGTTTTTATCTTTACGATATTCAGGGTCAAGAAACAGTGTGCAGAGTTCGCTATAACCAGTGTGATCATTGCTCAAAAATAGCGTCGGCACTGATTTGTACACATTGAGGGTTTTAGAGGCATGAACCAGTGTTCCCACGCGGAAGTTATACCAAGGGTCATTCATCCCAACAGCCACTTCTATAGCACTGACGCCCACGACTTTCTCTCGCTCAGTGTCTTCTAAGACGAACAGGTAACCTTGATCACCCGCAGCCAAAGAACCTTGCCAGGTATTTAATGCGCGCTCAATTCTGGCGGCGAGATGTTGCTCATTTTGTGGCAGTGAGGTCATGCCAACGCCAGTTTTCCCAGCCAACTCCAGAATATCGGCTAAATCACGGCGCTCTACCGGGCGAACTCTCATCATATTCAAGGTCCTTGCTGACTGCCGAAGTATTACGGCTGATGTATTACGGCTGATGTGTTACGGCTTCGCCTTACGACAGACCTGCTCAATACCCATAGCAAGTCGGGCCAAGCCCTGTTTAATATCGTGCTGAGAAATAATCAGTGATGGTGCAAAGCGGACAACATCGGGGCCAGCAATCAAGGCGATTAACCCATGTTGAGCGGCAGCCTGAATGATATCTTTGGATTTGCCGGCATAATCACTGTTCAGCACACAACCAATCAGCAACCCACGCCCGCGTATTTCGGCGAAAACCTTATAACGTGCATTGATATCTGCCAACCCCTCCAGGAACCATTGGTGCCGCTCTTTCACGCCCGACAATACAGCTGGTGTATTGATGAGAGATAAAACAGTGCCCGCCACCGCACAGGCTAATGGGTTACCGCCATAAGTTGTCCCGTGACTGCCGACATTCAGTGCGCTGGCATATTTTGTGGTCGTCAGCATAGCGGCTATTGGGAACCCGCCTCCAAGTGCTTTGGCGCTGGTCAGGACATCAGGGGTGACGCCATAGTGCATGTAGGCATACAATTCACCGGTACGGCCAACACCGGTTTGTACTTCATCAAAAATCAGTAACGCATTATGGCGATCACACAATGCGCGCAAGCCATGCAAGAACTCGCTATCGGCAGGTAAAACACCGCCCTCGCCCTGAATCGGCTCAACAATCACCGCACAGGTTTGATCGGTAATAAGGGCTTCGGCCGAGGCCAAATCATTGAAAATTCCGTGGCTAATTCCCCCCGGCAGCGGAGCAAAATCCTGCGAATATTTAGGCTGGCCTCCCGCTGAAACGGTGAACAGTGTCCGGCCATGAAACGCGTTTCTAAAGGCAACAATCTGGTTCTTT
Source organism: Yersinia sp. LJYL362 (assembly GCF_048323875.1). Lineage (NCBI taxonomy): Bacteria > Pseudomonadati > Pseudomonadota > Gammaproteobacteria > Enterobacterales > Yersiniaceae > Yersinia > Yersinia sp. LJYL362. The sequence goes on along the minus strand of NZ_JBLWEX010000014.1, from coordinate 1,850 downwards.
TCGCCCTGTTGTCCCGGTTTATTAGCAAAGTTATCCAAGGCATATTTACGCGCCAATTTCAGTGCGGCTTCATTGGCTTCAGCCCCTGAATTACAGAAAAATACTTTTTCGGCGAAGGTGGCATCAATCAGTTGTTTTGCCAGACGCAATACCGGTTCATTGGTATAGCCATTGCCCAAATGCCATACTTTGTCCGCTTGCTCAATCAATGCAGCTTTTACAGCCGGATGCCCATGTCCCAAGGCATTGACGGCAATCCCTCCCGCAAAATCGATATAAGATTTGCCCTGTTGATCCCACAGTAATGCCCCTTCGCCGCGCACCACGATAAAATCTGCTGGAGCATATGTTGGGACTATCCATTCATCAAAAGACTGTCGGGTAACCGGGATTGGCTGTTCCATAGTGGCCTCTTTAATCAGCGTAAATAAGGGTTTGAGAGACTTGTTGTTTGAGAAGCTTATTGTTAGGAGCCCCCTGCCGCCCGACAACAATCTCTTATTCTGTTAACAATAAAGAATGAAATATATTCACCTGATATAAAGTGTAGAGCAGCTTTCGTGCCATACCGTTCGCAATGTGAATAAAATGTATAATTTCCATTAAAACAAAGTTTTAAAATGCATAACTATGCAAATCGTGCGCATTCATACTGTATTTTGATGAGTAAAGTGACCAATTAGGTAGGTTTGTTTCGAAATTGTATGCATTGGAAACCAATATTGATTTTTGCTCTATCAGATCACACTTTTGCAACATAAAAATAACACTAAAGATTCTTCGCGCCCTATAAATGAGCAGTCAGTGCATCAATAAAGTGCGTTTCTGCTACTGAAAAAGGAGAATTAAGGGATGGGCAAAGCCGTTTATGCATAAAAAAAACAAAAAATAAGGCCGTGAGTTCAACAGAAGATCATGTGGTTATGGCCCCGTTTTCTGGAGCCATCAGTATTAACCAATTAAAGAGGGGAAATAGCGGGGTTAACGCGAGCGGTTATCAACACCACGGGTCAATTGAGTTATCAGTATAGCCAGAATTCGGATGGCTTTTTCGCTTTGGTCCGACCAGGCAAATGAAGCATTGAGGCGAAAACAGTGATCAAACTGGTTGCCGGTGGTAAACATCCGTCCCGGCGCAATACTGACGCCCTGCGCTAACGCACGCTGGTACAACTCGCTGGCATTGAAAGGTGGCTCTAATTCCAGCCACAGGAAGTAACCTCCAGATGGATGGCTGATTTTGACATTCTTGGGAAAGTGCTCAACCACCGCCTGGCGTAGCGCATTTAGCCGCTGTTCCATAATACGGCGCAACCGGCGCAGATGAGTGTCGTATCCCCCTTGGCTGAGGTAATCGGCAATCGCCAACTGAGTCGGAACACTGGCCGAAACAGTACTCATCAATTGCAGATGTTGCACCCGCTGCGCATGTTCCCCCGCCGCCACCCAACCCACTCGAAACCCCGGAGCCAGACATTTCGAAAAAGAGGAACAATGCAAAATTTGGCGGTGTTGGTCGAGGGCTTTGGCTGGCAAGGGGCGCTCCGCACCGAAGTACAACTCGCCATAAACATCATCTTCAATCAGCGAAATATTATTCTGTTGCAGCAGCGCCACCAGCCGTTTTTTCTGAGGCCAGGACATGGTGCTACCAAGCGGATTCTGGAAGTGTGTCATTAACCAGCATGCCTTGATCGGGTACTGGCTGATGACCTGCTCAAGCGCATCGAGATCCATCCCATTTTGCGGGTGCGTGGTAATAGCAATAGCTTTTAAACGCAGGCGCTCTATGGCCTGTAGCGCACCATAAAACGCTGGAGATTCAATAACAACCCAATCTCCGGGCTGAG
>NZ_JBLWEX010000013.1:0-8295 GCF_048323875.1 Yersinia sp. LJYL362 | reverse complement strand
GGATAGACTGGTTCATCATTGTGACATTATTGAAACAGGCAATGAATCATTTAGGTTCAAAAACCGGTCTTAAAGTGGTGCACTTTTAAAGCATAACTGTGGCTCACTTTTAGACCATAATTGACAGGCTCAGGAACTGCACGACAAGTTAAAGTCTGATTATTGGCGAGTAGACCGCCTCGGAGAAATGCCGGAGATCATGTTCGAAGAGGCTTGTTTGCGCTGGATTGAAGAGAAAGCGGAAAAGCGCTCTCTTGATACGGATAAAAGTCTTATGGGGTTTTGGTTATCGCATTTCGAGGGGGTAAAGCTGAAGGATATTATCGAAGTAAGGATATACGCGGCGATCAGCAAGATGACAAATCGAAGACATGAAGAGAACTGGCGGATAATGGCAACATCAGTCGCCAACAAAGGTAAAGAGATACCCACATTTAAGGCTAAACCATCATCTACAGCAACAAAGGCGGCACACCTTTCTTTGATAAAGTCGATAATGAGGGCGGCGGAGCGCGAATGGAAGTGGCTCGATAAAGCACCTCTCATTAAGGTGCCACAGCCGAAGAATAAGCGCATTCTCTGGCTAGAGCCTCATGAGGCTATTAGGCTAATCAATGAATGTCCAGAACCATTGAAGTCCGTTGTGCGGTTTGCGCTGTCTACCGGCCTGCGTCGTTCCAATATTATCAACCTGGAATGGCAACAGATAGACATGCAGAGAAAGGTTGCATGGATTAATCCGGAAGATAGCAAGTCAGGCAGGGCTATTGGCGTAGCCCTGAATGATACAGCCGCAAAGGTTCTTAGGGAACAGATTGGAAAGCATAACAAATATGTGTTTGTTCATACTCACGCCTCAAATAGGTCTGATGGTTCATTAACGCCAGAAATAAGGAAATTACGAGTTGATAGTAATAAAGCTTGGTATTCGGCATTAAAAAGAGCCGGAATAGATAATTTCAGATTTCATGATTTAAGGCATACATGGGCAAGCTGGTTAGTTCAATCCGGAGTTCCTATTTCTGCATTACAAGAAATGGGTGGTTGGGAGTCAATTGAAATGGTGAAAAGATATGCCCATCTTTCACCGAATCATTTAAATGAACATGCCAGACAAATAGACGCAATATTTAATGATTGTGTCCCAAATATGTCCCATGAAATAGATTTGAAATTAGAGGTTAATTCTAAGTGATTGATTCTGTTGGTGGGTCGTGCAGGGTTCGAACCTGCGACCAATTGATTAAGAGTCAACTGCTCTACCAACTGAGCTAACGACCCAACGGCGATAATTATTCTCCTGTTGGCCTGAGCTGTCAAACACTTCATCAGATTTTTCTCTTTATACCCTAGGTATATTCATTGCTGTGGATTAATTATGCATCTGTTACTTGCGATTATTGTTAGTTATGTAACTTCATGTTGTAATTCCATGCGCTGTGATGAACTTAACAAAATTCAGTGTGTGAAATATAAACACTGGAAAACGAGGCGTATTGTGTAATTATTGTTGCAGAGATATTAAATAATTCGAAAATTGTATTTAAAGCATACAAAAAAGCCAAAGACAGACAGGGTAAGACCAAAGAGCCAACATAGAGCTCAACAACTTCACAAATACAGGAAGAGGGAATGGGAAAGATGGTAGACCAATCCAAGATAGTGGCAGAGCCTTTGCCGGAACCTGAAGAGCACCTTCAACGAAGTCTCTCCAACCGCCATATTCAGTTGATTGCCATTGGCGGCGCCATAGGGACTGGCTTGTTTATGGGATCGGGTAAAACCATCAGCCTTGCCGGGCCGTCGATCATCTTCGTTTATATGATAATCGGCTTTATGTTGTTCTTCGTGATGCGAGCAATGGGTGAGTTGCTGCTCTCGAATCTAAAATACAAATCATTCAGTGATTTTGCTGCGGACTTGCTTGGCCCATGGGCAGGCTTTTTCACGGGCTGGACTTACTGGTTTTGTTGGGTCATCACCGGTATCGCCGATGTCGTCGCCATTACTGCCTATGCGCAATTCTGGTTCCCTGACTTTTCGCAATGGGTCGCCTCATTGTTAGTGGTTTTACTGCTGTTATCTCTGAATCTGGCAACAGTAAAAATGTTCGGTGAGATGGAATTCTGGTTCGCCATGATTAAAATTGTGGCAATCGTGGCGTTGATCTTCGCCGGTCTGACGATGGTCTTAATGAGCTATCAATCCCCATCTGGCACGACGGCCTCATTTACTCATTTATGGAATGATGGCGGCATGTTCCCGAAAGGAATCAGTGGCTTCTTTGCTGGTTTCCAGATTGCCGTTTTTGCCTTCGTCGGTATTGAATTAGTTGGGACTACCGCTGCTGAAACCAAAGATCCTGAAGTGGTATTACCGCGCGCGATTAACTCCATTCCGATCCGCATCATCATGTTCTATGTCTTCTCATTGATTATGATTATGTCCGTGACCCCCTGGAGCTCAGTGGTCGCCGATAAAAGCCCATTTGTTGAGTTATTCGTTCTGGTCGGTTTGCCTGCTGCGGCCAGTGTGATCAACTTTGTAGTGTTAACCTCCGCCGCCTCCTCCGCCAACAGCGGCGTGTTCTCCACCAGCCGCATGTTGTTCGGTTTGGCGAAAGAAGGTGATGCACCAAAGCAGTTTGGTAAGTTATCACGCCGTTCAGTCCCCGCTTCTGGGCTAACATTCTCGTGTGTTTGCCTGTTGGGCGGCGTGGTGCTAATTTACCTTATCCCGAATGTCATGACCGTCTTTACGCTGGTCACCACCGTATCGGCGATTCTGTTTATGTTCGTCTGGACGATTATCCTTTGCTCTTATCTGGTGTATCGCAAAAGACGCCCAGCGCTACATAAAAAATCGATTTACAAAATGCCAGCCGGGATCTTCATGTCTTGGGTGTGTATGGCGTTCTTTGCCTTTGTATTGGTTTTGTTGACGTTGGAAAGTGATACCCGCCAGGCGCTGATGGTAACGCCATTGTGGTTTGTCATCCTGACCATCGGCTACTTTATCTTGAAAAAACGCAGAACACGCCTGTACGAAAACAATAAACTGTAATCATAACCTGGCGTCAGAGATGTTCTGGCGCCAGTTTTAGCCTTAATGGCCCTGAACTAAGGGGCGGTTATTGCTTCGCGCAGCCGGCTGGGTGTTAAGCCAAAATGCTGCTGAAAACGCGAGGTAAAACGAGACGCCGATATATAACCGTGTTGTGCAGCGATTTCGCCTATCGGCAGTGACGTGGTTTGTAAAGTATGTAGCGCACACCCCATTCGTACCTCCTCCAGAATGAGACGAAACTGCCGTTCCTCTTGCATCAACTTACGCCGCAAAGTGGAATCCCCCATGTGCAGAGATTGCGCAACATCACTGACACTCCAATCACGGGCTGGGTCGAGCAGAATAATCTGCTGAACCTGTTCAGCCAGCTTATCCCGTCTGTCTATTAATAACAGTCCTGCATGTCCTGCCAGATGAAGGGCCAATAAAACGCCCATAGCAGAGTGTTGTGACAATGCATCGGGCGCATGGTTTTTCAGGTTGAGCAATAAACTCTCCCAAGCCCGACGGGTATTTACATCCAGAGGAACACATAAAGATGTGGCCGCGGCGGGCGCAGCCGCTAACGCGCCATACCATTGCCGGAACTGGCGCAATAAGCTTTGCGGCAGATAAACCATATCAGAACAGTAATGACCTCGATCTGGCGTATTGGCAATACTGACTTCGATGCCGGCGGGGAACAAAATCAGAGTCGATTGCCCGGCACTGGCTGCTTGAGAGCCCGATTGCACCAATTTACTGCCCTGCCGCACATGACACAGTGCAGGAGCAAACACCGTCACTCGGTGCAGTGTATGTGCGCGTCGGGCAACAATTTCAGCGCTCGAAACGGCCATCTGACTGTGGTTTATCTGCTGCATTTTGGGTGCTCTACGTTAAGGGTTAACGGCCATAAGTCGCCACTAATCTTGCCTTCGAAATGACATTGCTGTTAAGCATAAAGCCGACCAATGCGCCGCTGGCGTTGCCATCCAACGGCAATTTATCGGTTTTCAATGCCCAAACAGTAAACTGATAGTGGTGCGGTTTATCCCCTGCCGGCGGGCAGGCACCGCCAAACCCGGCATAACCGAAATCATTCCGCCCTTGAACGGCACCTTTTGGTAAAGCGCTTTGGGTCGTGCTGGCGATATCAGTGCGCTGCCCGGCATTGGTTGCCAGTTGATGAGTATCAGCGGAAATATTCACCACCGTCCAATGCCACCAACCACTGCCTGTGGGGGCATCAGGATCATAGGCCGTGATGGCAAAGCTTTTTGTGCCGACCGGAGCACCCTGCCATGAAAGCTGTGGCGATTGGTTCCCGCCTTCACAGCCAAACCCGTTATAGACCTGTTGAATTTGCAAGGATTTACCTTCAGACATGTCGGTACTTGTCACGCTGAAAGTCTGCGCCTGTGCCGATAATGAAACCGCGATAATCGCCAGAGACAGTGCTGCTTTTTTCATGTTCTTTCTCCTGTAAGGTGAGTGTCTAGCTTACGCAAACAGGCGGGTTGGCATTGTGCTAAAACGCTCTTATATTATGCCTAGAAGCTCAATACAGAGCGTTATCATATCAGCCTATTTATTCAAGATGCAGTTTGCCATCTTGCCAGGAGAGCTGAGTCACTGCTGAGGTCGCGACACCGTCGCTTGTTTCTCCTCCCACCCAAATCACTTTATCTTTATCTTGAATGGATACGCCATAACCCAGCGGCTGGGGTAATTTCCCCACCACCAGCCATTGATTATCCACCAGCGCATAAATGGGCTGTTGCCACTGTTTTTTCAGCCCTTTATGGGCATATAACTGACCCGCATTGAATTGCGTCCATGAGCCGGGGAAATTGGCCCCACCGCCCACCAACACCACATTATGGCTAACCCCGGAGAATGCCCCCGCCAGCCCTTCCTGTACCGCACCTTTTTCGGTGCCAATCAAATCCGGTCGCTGTTGCCATTTCAGTTCTGCGCCCTGTTTTTTACCCTGCCATACCGCTGCCGTGCGTAATCCGGGTTTAATTTCACCATTTATTAATATCAAATCCCCCTTTACAGCGGTGATGGCCGATCCCGCCGTGCCTAAAAAAGGCACCTGTCCGCCACTTTTCCACTGATTCTTGGCTGGGTTATACATCAGAACATCGCGGTTATAGAAATAGTCCGCCGGAGCTTGTTCAAAATACGCATTAATAACCGCATTTTTCTGGGTTTCATTACTGCCCACAGAGGCCAGATCCGTAAAGTAACCGTCGAAAATGGCTTTATTGACGCCCCCCAGCAGCAGCGCCTGAGTGCCATTCAATGTGGTTGCGGCGGTTCCCACCAAGCCGCGCGGTGCTCGTGTTGCTAACCGTTGCCATTGATTAGTTTGCGGATCATATTGATACACATCATTCAGTGCACTTATCTGTGTGTCGCTGGCGGTATTTTTACCCACACCACCAAAAACATACAGCTTACCGCTTAATGCTACAGTGACAGCCTGTTCACGAGGCTGCCCCGGGAAGTCGGCTATTTTCTGCCAACCACTGCTGGCTTTATCCGTATCAAGGCGATACCACGATTGACCGGCGCTACCTAAGCCAGCATATAAATTGTTATCAACCCGAGCGCCCGTCCCATACTTAAAGGCAACAGGTACATCGGGATAGCGTTCGGCATTGGCGTAAGGTAGTGAGAATGTGATGCAAAGAGTCAGCGCGCTCAATAGGATGACTTTTGTACTCAATTTTTTCTTATATTGGTGGTATATCTGAGTCATCAAGATGTTCCTCATTAATTAATCGCTATATTGGGTGAATGGTAATAACCATAAAACTCCACTTAATACTTTAAATTGGAGTTTTACTATCATTAAAGATATTAATCGGGCGCTACGTTGTCAATGTAGATAACAAGTCATTGTGGGCGGTGATCCTGTGTTCAATATTGTTCGTGATTAACTGGTTTACCTCCCCAAGCTATATGTGGGCCTGGTGGGTCGTTTTGGGGTTAGGTATTCCATTAGGTTTAAGAGCGATAAACCTATTCTTGCTCGGCAATTGGATGGAGCGCTGGCAGCAAAAACGCCTGCAAAAGAAGTTACGTAATTTGTAATCAAGCTGAGCAAATCAAAGCCACCAGATTGGGATGTCTTATTTCGGTGACTTTCAGTGCGGCCAGCATTGGCGTATGGTTAATAAGTGTCATAAGCAGCGACTATGATGACATCATCAACGTTATTCAATAAATATGATTGGAGCGAAGCGAGATGGCGAAAATTCTAGTGCTTTATTATTCCATGTATGGACATATCGAGACACTTGCCGGCGCAATTGCCGAAGGTGCCCAAAAAGTTAGCGGTGTTGAAGTGACCATTAAGCGTGTGCCGGAAACCATGCCAGCAGATGCTTTTGCCAAAGCCGGTGGTAAAACTGACCAGAAAGCACCAGTAGCAACACCGCAAGAGTTGGCTGATTACGATGGCATCATTTTCGGTACGCCAACCCGCTTTGGTAATATGGCCGGGCAGATGCGTACATTCCTTGATCAAACTGGAGGGCTGTGGGCAGCCGGTGCACTGTACGGCAAAGTCGCCAGTGTGTTTGCCTCTACCGGAACGGGCGGTGGGCAAGAACACACCATTACCTCAACCTGGACCACTTTAGCCCATCACGGCTTTATCATTGTTCCTATCGGCTATGGGGCCAAAGAGCTGTTCGATGTGTCGCAGACCCGTGGTGGCACACCTTATGGCGCGACCACAATTGCAGGGGGTGATGGTTCCCGCCAGCCAAGCGCTGAGGAGCTTGCCATTGCCCGTTTCCAGGGCGAACATGTGGCGAAAATCACAGCCAAATTAGCGCGTTAAATGGTCATGAAAAGCACCGCTAAAGTGGTGCTTTATTTCAAAATCAAGCTTCTACTTCTAATAGCCCTTGCGCTAAATAGTGGTTAGCATCTGCCACTCCCGGCAAGGTGAAGAAATAGCCGCCGCCAATGGGTTTCACATACTCTTCCAGCGCTTCTCCATTCAGCCGTTTTTGCACAGTCAGAAAAGCTTTTTCCAGGTCAGACTGGTAGCAGACAAATAAGAGGCCCATGTCCAATTGCCCCGAATTTGATACTCCCAGCGAGTAGCTGTAGCCACGGCGTAACATCAAGTTATTCTGTGTCTCAGCGGTACGCGGATTTGCCAGCCGAATATGTGCATCCATCTTAATCACTGTGCCGTCAGGGTCTTTGGTGTAATCCGGTTCATCATGTTCATGCACCATGCCCAAAGGCGCGCCACTGTGCTTATCGCGGCCAAAAATAGTTTGCTGCTCTTGCAAGGGCGTCCGATCCCAGAATTCCACTTTGAAGCGGATAATCCGAGCCGCCTGATAACTGCCACCAACTGCCCAGGCAGGTTCTCCGGCGTTTTCCTGAACCCAAACCACTTGGTTGATCAGCGGCTTATCACTGGTTTTCGGATTCGCGGTTCCATCTTTAAAACCCAACAAGTTGATTGGTGTTTCTTGACCTTTGCTGCGGGCAGCATGGGCAGAAATAAACCCTTCACGTTTCCAGCGGACACTGAGAAGATCCGGCGAGTGTTTGATGATATCGCGCAGTGCATGAATCACGGTTTCATTGGTGTTCGCGCAAATTTGCAGCAACACATCACCGTGGCACAATCCGGCATCCAGTGAGTCATTGGGGAAACGAGTCATTTTTTGCAGCCGCAGGGGTTTTTGCCCTTGCAAACCAAAACGCTCGTCAAACAGTGAGTCACCGACGGAAACCGTGATCGTCAGATTATCGGGGTAAATTTCTGGCCCCATAATGCCCGAATCCAGTGGCGGCAGTTTTGCGTTAATCGACGGCGCATGCCCGCCTGTGGTCAGAAAAGCAATTCGTGCAGTTAATAACGTGAATAACCGAATTAATGCTGCTTTATCTGTTGCCAGTACATCAAATGCCACCAGCATCATTGCAGCTTGCTGTGGGGTTAATACACCAGCTTGATGCTGCCCATAGAAAGGCTGCTGCTGCCAGCGCTCATCTTGCGCGGGTGCAGATTCGGGGGTTGGGCAATCCGCCGCGCGAGCTATTTTTGCCCCACCGAGCGCCAATGCCCCACTCATCATGCCCATACCGAGGAGCAAACGCCGACGGGACGGCAATTCCGCCCCGTTATCTTGCTGATACGGCCCGTGTTGCGGGCCGGTTTTCTTGCTCATTTTAATCCTCAGTCCAGACCCAATACGCCACGCAGTT
>NZ_JBLWEX010000012.1:0-8239 GCF_048323875.1 Yersinia sp. LJYL362 | reverse complement strand
CTCAGCCCGGAGATTGGGTTGTTATTGAATCTCCAGCGTTTTATGGTGCGCTACAGGCCATAGAGCGCCTGCGTTTAAAAGCTATTGCTATTACCACGCACCCGCAAAATGGGATGGATCTCGATGCTCTTGAGCAGGTCATCAGCCAGTATCCGATCAAGGCGTGTTGGCTGATGACGCACTTTCAGAATCCGCTTGGTAGTACGATGTCCTGGCCGCAGAAAAAACGGCTGGTGGCGCTGCTGCAACAGAATAATATTTCGTTAATTGAAGATGATGTTTATGGTGAGTTGTACTTCGGTGCTGAGCGCCCCTTGCCGGCCAAAGCACTCGATCAGCACCGCCAAATTCTACATTGCTCCTCTTTTTCAAAATGTCTGGCTCCGGGATTTCGAGTTGGTTGGGTGGCGGCGGGGGAACATGCACAGCGGGTGCAACATCTGCAACTAATGAGTACCGTTTCGGCCAGTGTTCCGACTCAGTTAGCTATTGCTGATTACCTCAGTCAAGGAGGGTATGATACTCACTTGCGCCGGTTGCGTCGTATGATGGAACAGCGGCTAAACGCGTTGCGTCAGGCGGTGGTTGAGCACTTTCCCAAGAACGTCAAAATCAGCCATCCATCTGGAGGCTACTTCCTGTGGCTGGAATTGGAACCGCCATTTAATGCCAGTGAATTATACCGGCGAGCGTTGGCGCAGGGTGTCAGTATTGCGCCGGGACGAATGTTTACCACTGGCAATCAGTTCGATCACTGTTTTCGCCTCAATGCTTCATTTGCCTGGTCGGAGCAAAGCGAAAAAGCCATCCGTATTCTGGCTATGCTGATAACTCAATTGACCAGTGGTGTTGATAATCGCTCACGCTAATCCTGCCATTTCCCCTTTTTAATCGGTTAATACTGATGGCTCCAGAAAATGGGGCCATCACCGCATAATCTGCTGTTGAACTAACCGCCTTATTGTTGCGCTTGTTATGCATAAACGTCTTTGTCCATCCTTTTATCCTCCCTTTCCCGGTAGCAGAAATGCACCCAATTGATGCATTGATTGCTCATTTATAGGGCGTGAAGAATCTACGGTGTTGCTTTTATGTTGCAAAAGTGTGATCTGATAGAGCAAAAATCAACATTGGTTGCCAATGCATACAATTTCGCGCTAAACCCCTCTGGTTGGTCATTTTGATGGTCAATAGACAGTATGAATGCGAGTGATTTGCATAATTATGCATTTTAAAACTTTGTTTTAATGAGATTTATACATTTTATTCACATTGTGAGCGGTGTGGCACGAAAGCTGCTCTACACTTTATATCAGGTGAATATATTTGATTCTTCATTGTTAACAGAATAAGAGATTTTGTTGGGCGGCAGGGTGATTCCTGGCAATAAGCCTTCCAAACGAGAGGCCTCTCAAACCATAGGCCTCTCAAATAACAAGTCTCTCAACCCATATTTACGCTGATTAAAGAGGCCACTATGGAACAGCCAATCCCGGTTACCCGACAGTCTTTTGATGAATGGATCGTCCCAACTTATGCTCCAGCTGACTTTATTGTGGTACGAGGCGAAGGGGCGACACTGTGGGATCAACAGGGCAAATCTTATATCGATTTTGCGGGAGGGATTGCCGTCAATGCCTTAGGACATGGGCATCCGGCGGTAAAAGCCGCATTGATTGAGCAAGCGGACAAAGTATGGCATTTGGGCAATGGCTATACCAATGAACCGGTGTTGCGGCTGGCAAAACAACTGATTGATGCCACCTTCGCTGAAAAAGTATTTTTCTGTAATTCAGGAGCCGAAGCCAATGAAGCAGCACTGAAGTTGGCGCGTAAATATGCCTTGGATAATTTTGCCAATAAGCCGGGACAGCAGGGCGAAAAGAACCAGATTGTTGCCTTTAGAAACGCCTTTCATGGCCGGACACTGTTCACCGTTTCGGCGGGAGGCCAGCCCAAGTACTCGCAGGATTTTGCTCCACTGCCGGGGGGGATTAGCCACGGCATTTTCAATGACCTGGCCTCTGCCGAAGCCCTTATTACCGATCAAACCTGTGCGGTGATTGTCGAGCCGATTCAGGGCGAAGGGGGCGTATTACCCGCAGATAACGAGTTCCTGCATGGCCTGCGTGCATTGTGTGATCGCCATAATGCTGTACTGATTTTTGATGAAGTACAAACCGGGGTAGGCCGTACCGGTGAGTTGTATGCCTACATGCATTATGGCGTCACCCCTGATGTCCTGACCAGCGCCAAAGCTCTTGGGGGTGGGTTCCCGATAGCCGCCATGCTGACGACCACAAAATATGCCAGCGCACTGAATGTCGGCAGTCACGGGACAACTTACGGCGGTAACCCATTAGCTTGTGCGGTGGCAGGCACCGTTTTATCTCTCATCAATACACCAGTTGTATTGTCGGGTGTGAAAGAGCGGCACCAATGGTTTTTAGATGGTTTGGCTGACATCAATGCGCGTTACAAGGTTTTCGCTGAAATACGCGGGCGCGGCTTGTTGATCGGCTGTGTGCTGAACAGTGATTATGCTGGTAAATCCAAAGATATCATTCAGGCCGCAGCCCAGCATGGGTTAATCGCCCTGATTGCTGGCCCCGATGTTGTCCGCTTTGCACCATCACTGATTATTTCTCAACACGATATTAAAGAGGGCTTGGCCCGACTTGCTATGGGTATTGAGCAGGTCTGTCGTAAGGCTAAGTCGTAACACATCAGCCGTAACACATCGGCAGTCAGCAAGGACCTTGAATATGATGAGAGTTCGCCCGGTAGAACGCCGTGATTTAGCCGATATTCTGGAGTTGGCTGGGAAAACTGGCGTTGGCATGACCTCACTGCCACAAAATGAGCAACACCTCGCCGCCAGAATTGAGCGCGCATTAAATACCTGGCAAGGTTCTTTGGCTGCGGGTGAGCAAGGTTATCTGTTCGTCTTAGAAGACACTGAGCGAGAGAAAGTCGTGGGCGTCAGTGCGATAGAAGTGGCTGTGGGGATGAATGACCCTTGGTATAACTTCCGCGTGGGAACACTGGTTCATGCCTCTAAAACCCTCAATGTGTACAAATCAGTGCCGACGCTATTTTTGAGCAATGATCACACTGGTTATAGCGAACTCTGCACACTGTTTCTTGACCCTGAATATCGTAAAGATAAAAACGGCCCCTTCTTATCGAAAGTTCGTTTTCTGTTTATCGCCGCATTTCGCCAGCACTTCTCGCGCAAATTGATTGCTGAGATGCGCGGTTACACCGATGAACAAGGCCGTTCACCATTTTGGGAAAATGTCGGTCGTCACTTTTTCGCTATCGAATTTGCAAAAGCCGATTACCTGAGTGGGACGGGGCAAAAAGCGTTTATTGCCGAACTGATGCCGAAACACCCGCTGTATGTGGATTTTTTGGCAGAAGAAGCCCGTGCGGTGATAGGCCAGGTTCATCCTCACACCGCACCTGCTCGCGCGGTTCTGGAGACTGAAGGCCTGCAATATCAGGGATATGTCGATATTTTTGATGGTGGGCCGACTTTGGAAGCCAACACCGACGAAGTGCGGGCGGTGCGCGATAGCAGCCAGCGAAAAGTGGTTATTGATGATATTGATATTGACCCAAGTGGCAGCGCTTATTTAGTGGCCAATGACCGTTACCAAGAATTTCGTTCCATATTAATTAACACCCATCTATCAGACGAATTTCTGCATTTAACCACTGACAATGCAGCGGCACTGGGTGTTGTGACGGGGGATGTGGTTCGGATAATCAGCCTTTTTGCACCGGAGACCAAAAAATGACCCATCCTGCATTGTTTATTCAGGGGGAATGGCGCACCGGCAAAGGTGCCCATTTCGATAAACATGACCCTATGGAACAGCAATTATTGTGGCAAGCGCGTGCCGCTGATAGCGCAGATGTCGCCGCAGCTTGTCGCGCCGCGCGTGATGCTTTCCCCACATGGGCTCGAACGCCACTGGAACAGCGAGTGGCGATTATTCAGCGTTTTGCCGTATTACTCGAACAACATAAGCAGCAATTGGCGCGAACGATAAGTCTGGAAACCAGTAAACCGCACTGGGAAACGCTAACAGAAGTGCAGGCCATGATGGGCAAAGTAGCTATTTCGTTGCAAGCCTATCAAACCAGAACCGGTAGCAGTCAAACGCCGATGGCGGACGCTATCTCAGTGCTGCGGCACCGGCCACATGGCGTATTGGCGGTTTTTGGCCCTTATAACTTTCCCGGACATCTCCCCAATGGACATATTGTTCCTGCTTTGTTAGCGGGCAATACGGTGGTGTTCAAACCCAGTGAATTGACCCCGCTAACGGCAGAAGAAACAGTCAAGTTATGGCAATTGGCAGGCATTCCTGATGGCGTACTCAATTTAGTTCAGGGCGGACGTGACACTGGCGAAGCGCTAGCGGCCCAACCTGATATTGATGGTTTACTGTTTACCGGCAGTGCCAATACCGGTTACCACTTACACCGGCAACTGGCGGGGCAACCGGAGAAAATTCTGGCGTTGGAGATGGGGGGGAATAATGCCCTGATTGTTGAGCAGGTCAAAGACTGTGATGCAGCGGTAAACCTCGCGATTCAGTCAGCTTTTATCTCTGCTGGTCAGCGTTGTACCTGCTCGCGCCGCTTGTTGATCAAGAGTGGCGCTGAAGGTGATGCATTTTTACAACGTTTTGTTGCAGTGAGTAAAGCGCTCCGTATTGGGCGCTGGGATAGTCAACCGGCTCCTTTCATGGGGGCGGTGATTTCATCTCAAGCGGCTGAAAAAATGCTGGCAGCACAGCAACATTTGCTGTCATTAGGGGGGAAAGCCTTATTAACCATGACCCGACCTGATAGCCAAAGCGCGGTTTTGACCCCCGGTATCATTGATATTACCGGTATCAGCGAGGTCCCTGATGAAGAGTATTTTGGCCCGCTGGTGAGTGTTATTCGCTATAGCGATTTTAACCAGGCACTAAAAATAGCCAATCAAACCCGATTTGGTTTAGCCATCGGCCTGGTTTCAGAAGACAGGCAACAGTTTGAACAACTGCTATTGGAAGCCCGTGCAGGTATTGTTAACTGGAATAAACCTTTGACCGGAGCCTCCAGTGCGGCTCCATTTGGCGGGGTTGGGGCGTCAGGTAATCATCGACCAAGTGCATTTTATGCCGCAGATTATTGTGCCTGGCCCATGGCATCACTCGAAAGTGAAAGTCTGACACTGCCTGCAACACTGTCGCCAGGCATTTCATTCGACTTACCTGATTAGCCCACTTATCTGATTAACTCATAGGTGCGAACGGAGAATAAGATGGCAGGATATGAAGTTAACTTCGATGGATTGGTTGGGCTGACACATCACTATGCCGGATTGTCTTTTGGCAATGAGGCCTCCACCAGGCATCAAAATACGCTCTCCAACCCACGGCTGGCAGCAAAACAGGGCCTGCTAAAAATGAAAGCGCTGGCCGATTTAGGTTACAAGCAAGGCGTTCTTCCCCCGCAAGAGCGCCCAGCGATGGGGGTTTTACGCCAGTTGGGTTTTAGTGGGTCAGATGAGCAAGTATTAAGTGAAGTGGCGCGCAAATCGCCACGGCTATTGTCGGCGGTCAGCTCCGCCTCATCAATGTGGACCGCTAATGCGGCAACAGTATCACCTGCCGCGGACAGCGCTGACGGGCGAGTTCATTTTACCGTGGCAAATTTGAATAATAAATTTCATCGCGCCATCGAGGCAGAGACAACTTCGGCAATATTAAAAAGCATTTTTAATAATCACCGTCACTTTGTTCACCACGATGCATTGCCTTCTGTTGAGTTATTTGGCGATGAGGGCGCAGCTAATCATAATCGCCTGGGGGGAGAGTATGACCGCCCGGCGATTCAGGTATTTGTTTATGGCCGTCAAGGGCTTGAAAGCGGGGCAATGCCCAGCCGATATCCTGCGCGCCAAACATTAGAAGCTAGCGAAGCCGTGGCACGTTTACACTTGTTAGACCCTGAACGCACTGTTTTTGTGCAGCAGAATCCGACGGTAATCGATCAAGGGGTATTCCACAATGATGTTATCGCGGTCAGTAACCAAAATGTGTTATTCCACCACCAACATGCCTTTGTACCCGATATCCGAGTAATGGAAGATCTGCGTCGCAAAATGGGGCGAATTGAGCAACAGCTGCTCACCATTGAAGTGCCCGCAGCACAAGTTTCTGTCGCGCAAGCAGTATCGAGCTATCTGTTTAACAGCCAGTTACTGAGTAAACCCAATGGCAAGATGCTGCTGGTTATCCCACAAGAATCCCAGGAATGCCCGGCGGTGTGGAAGTATCTGTCTGAACTGATAAATAGCGGTGGTCCGATTGATGAGGTCAGAGTTTTTGACCTGCGCGAAAGTATGCACAATGGTGGTGGCCCGGCTTGCTTACGGCTACGTGTTGCGCTTAATGATACTGAGTTAGCGGCAGTGAATAGCAGAGTGATGATGACACCCGCTTTGTTTGTTGCGCTGAATAATTGGGTCGACCAGCACTATCGCGATCGCTTGCAATTTAAGGACTTGGCTGACCCACAGTTGTTACAAGAAGGGCGGCAAGCATTGGATGAATTGACCAAAATACTCAATTTAGGTTCGATATACCCGTTCCAACATCCTTAATAGAAATATCAAAAATCGAACGGCATGAGCCATGAAAAAAGATAAGCAAAGGGAAGGGACGATGATGCCAGATTTTCTGTCAATCACCCTATCGGGGTCCCCACCGCCACTCACTAG
Organism: Yersinia sp. LJYL362; assembly: GCF_048323875.1. Classification (NCBI taxonomy): domain Bacteria; kingdom Pseudomonadati; phylum Pseudomonadota; class Gammaproteobacteria; order Enterobacterales; family Yersiniaceae; genus Yersinia; species Yersinia sp. LJYL362. Next base: position 1,455 of record NZ_JBLWEX010000012.1, on the reverse strand, counting down.
CGGCGAAACATCAAACCTTAAATGGCAATGGATGGATGAAGGGGTGTTGATGCTCACCCCCCACGGAACCTGTTCGCAATCAGTGGTGTTATCGGCCGGTATCCATGGAAATGAAACAGCTCCGATTGAGATTCTAAACCAATTAGTCTCTGATTTATTAGCTAGTCAGATGCCATTAGCAGTGCGTTTGTTAGTGATATTAGGTAATCCGCCCGCTATCAGAGCCGGGGAACGCTATCTCACCGCAGATATCAATCGCATGTTTGGTGGGCGTTATAAAAATTATTCACTAACTGATGAGGCAATACGGGCTGAAATCCTCGAACAAAAGGTGGGGGAGTTTTTTGCATCTGATCCACTGTCTTTACGTTTACATTATGATCTACATACAGCCATTCGGGGTTCACATCATAACCGATTTGGTTTGTTACCTTACCGAACAACGCCTTATTGTGCGGCAATGTTACGTTGGCTAAAAGATAGTGAGTTAGATGCATTAGTTATGCATACCTCGGTGGGAGGAACCTTTGCCCACTTCAGTAGTGAGTTCTGCCAGGCGGCCAGTTGTACGTTGGAATTGGGTAAAGCGCTACCCTTTGGGCAAAATCAGCTCGAACAGTTTAGTCCGATCACTGCGGGTTTGCGTGCATTAGTCAGCGGAGGGCAATTGCCTACTCGATCTACCGAGCCAATGATATTTTATCGTGTCGTTAAATCACTCCTGAAGCAACATGCTGATTTTAAACTGTGGGTGGCGGATGACACGGTAAACTTCACTCGCTATCCGCAAGGAACATTGATGATAGAACAGCTCAATGAGTACTATCGCGTTGAGCATGAATATGAGTGGATCTTGTTCCCCAATCCGCGAGTTGCGCTGGGATTGCGTGCTGGCATCATGCTAGTGCAAATGGATGAGAATGATTTACCACAAGTATAAGTCAGGCTATATGACTTATACCGCCCTGGATAGTAACGTAAGTTAATATCACTACAGGGCGTTTTACTTAAGCTAAATTTAAAGAGGTATATCTCTTTTGGTATGTAAAAAAGTAACTTCACAACATCAATAGTTCATTTTCTCTGCATTAAATTAAAAAATATCTTATTTGATTTTATATCACTCATCGGCAGCTTTATAAAACCTATCTAATTAACGATACTCTAAAACCACACTTTTCATAAACCTATTAATGTCATTCATACTTTACTCTTTTCCACGTTGCACCAAATAGGATATTCATCCTCGATTATTTGTATTTTAAATAGTCGATAAATGGCTTTGGATATATAAAAAATAGATTATAAGTGTGATATCCACTCCATTTTACAAATCTAACTACTCAAAAGAACAAAAAAGAAACAAATTGAAATGACTTTGCACCTAAATGGTGCTATTGCACTGTTTTGGTTATATCTAATTACCTAAAAACACAGTTAATCAACGAGTTATGG
>NZ_JBLWEX010000011.1:0-8218 GCF_048323875.1 Yersinia sp. LJYL362 | reverse complement strand
CCAAAAACTGAGAGCCAACTGATTACGGTATAAAATGTTGTCATAAGGGCGGAAATCCTGTTCACAAACGGTCACTAAAGAGTGTACGCACAGTATGGCAAAGGCGAAACCTTTAATCGGATATATTGCTGGATAAAGTCTTTTAAGCTAAAGGACTTGCAAAGCGAATACCTTAGTCGATATCTATATATAGTTGGCGTTTTTTGTTTTTACCACAGTGTAAGGTTAGATGATTTAAGGCTAAACATGCGTTTTTTCCCTGTGGCGACTTGGCGCAACAGATGAAAAGTTTATAATAGTCCGGTTCTCAGCTTTGGAAGAATAGCTTCATGAGACGGAGTAAGAATGAGGTAGGCCGTTGGCGTATGTTGCGGCAAAACCAGCGTCGAAAAAATCGCTGGCTTGAAGGTCAATCGCGGCGTTATCGCCATATCTATTGTGTCCGGCAACTTCACGAGCATCAGCATCGTAGGTCGCTATTGTTCACTGTAGCTTATGAGTGGTGATTCGTTGTGAGGGTTGTAAAAACAGTCTCTTTATGAGGCTGTTTTTGTTTTCCCCCCTGCAAGGAGATACCCATTATTCAATTTTTACCTACAAATATCTTGCGCAATACATTCTCTATCCTGGAAGTTTGACCTAACATTGTTAAAAAAGTGATATTGATTAGAAATCTGGAAATAATATTTTCCACTTTAAATTTCACATTTCCGCGCAGAAAAATCACGCCTATCCTAAATTAGCAAAATGCGATGATTCTGATGTTCATATTAATAATAAACTGCGCAAAATAGACCTTTGGCAGTTTATTTCACATCAGAATGAGATCACGCTACCCTATATATTAGGTCGCTTCGTTCTAATCATTCAGTTTCAGGGGTGTTACTGTGGGGTTGTTCGGAGCGACCATTCCCTAACGAAATAAATGATTATTGAATAATAAACATGATAACCATCATGTTTATCTGATACTTTCATAACTATCAATGAGTTGTTTTAAATTTCATTTTTTCATGTCAATATCATTTATCGTTTTTAGTGATCAATAATAAAAAATTGATCAATTTTATCAATTGATCAATACTGCTGTTCTAATCAAATAAAAGGATTTTACTGTGGATAGCAGACTAAACATTGCGGTTGATTGCGCTTTTATCTGTGAACCTGTTTACCAACATAACGGTAAGTTACTTGCAGTAGAGTTATTGAGTCGGTTTACGACAACCTCTTTTAAATCTCCTATTTATACTGAACGCTTCTTACATCAACTTAATGCTCAGACGAAGGCTAAGTTGCTGCACGCTCAATTATGTGAAGTCAAAAATCAGCAGAAATGGTTTATTGAACACCAAATAATACTCTCAATAAATATAGATTTTGATATGACAAATGCAGTATTGAATGATGATGATGTCATATCACTATTGGATTCAATGCCTTTTATCCGACTGGAAATAATGGAGAGCTTCCCTAACCTCGGTGGTGGTGCTGAGAACGCATTATTAAGTAAGCTGGCTAAACGATATTCGTTATGGTTGGACGACTTCGGTAGTGGTAATGCTCATCTTGCTGCGGCAGGCAGTGGCTTCTTTGAGTGTGTGAAGATTGATAAACATTTTTACTGGCAGTGGGCGGGTAGTGTCACCTTCGATAACCTGGTGACGCGTTTACGTGAACATTGTCAGAATGTTGTTGTTGAGGGGGTCGAAACTCATTTGCAGTATTGCCAACTGGCTGACATAGGCGTTGATGCCATGCAAGGTTACTTATTCAGTTCTTGCCCATTAGAGGAAGTGAGTCATCTTCCACTGCAATACGACCGTTTTAATATTAGGTGATGATATTCAGCGAGCGTAGTCGTTGTGGTGCGTGAGGAAATTCAAATTTTGTCGCCAGGACATTAGTTTAGACAGGACATCAACTTAGAGAGGCTTTTGCAGTGAGTATCACAGTTATATGATGCTGTTCAGCGGATGATATAATCCCTATTCCAGCAAAGGCTATAGTTAATGTCTCAATATAAATTAGCTAAAACAGTATTCTTCGGGGATTTGAAAACCAGCCCGGCGTTGCATAAATATGAGATTTATTGTGAAGAATCTGAGCTGATATATCACGCTGCTATTTATGCTGAACAAGTCATTGCTGCCGGCAAACATACTTACCCTGTTTGGGTAAGAAAAGACCATATGATCTTGAGATCACCTGCGCATATGCTGGACAAAGCGGTAGAAGCCTGTGAAGAGCATTGGCTGAAACACTACAAAGTCTAGTGGGTCGGGCGAAGGTACGTTAAAATAAATACGCCTGATGGCAGGCGTATGATTTCCATCGGAATCCGTGTGTTTATCCAGCACACACTCAATTGATTTTTCAATGATTTTATCAATTTCCTCCGCGATTAAACCAAACACCGCAACAGTTCGGGCAATCATCAATCTGAATGCTTTTACGTTCAGATATAATCGCGTTGACTCAAAATACGCGCTTGTAGGGTTTTACAATGACTGAGTGATACACCCCTGCGGCAACATAAGGGTCTTGTTCTGCCCAAGACTCGGCCTCTTGCTGCGAAGTAAACTCAGCTATCACGGTAGAACCGGTGAATCCGGCAGCACCGGGATCTGCACTGTCGATGGCGGGGTTAGGACCCGCAGTCAATAAACGGCCTTGATCCTGCAATACTTGTAAGCGAGCCAGATGGGCAGGGCGCACGGACAAGCGCTTCTCAAGTGAATCAGGAATATCGGTCGCAAAGATTACATACAGCATATTTCACCTATTCGTCATACAGAAATATGGCGATTTGATTTGTGTTCGGTGTTCCATAACATCATGTTCCACCCATAAATTCAATAATCAGTGAGAAGAGGGATATCTGCAATTTACCGGCGAATACACCGGTAATTTATAATGAAATAAAATGATAACCAGGCGTAAATAGAAAGTGTTATTTGGTTGATATTGCCGTTTAAAGCATCATTTAAGACCTATCGCTAAGATAGTTTGCAACTGCGTATTGAATATGATTGCTATTTGCATTTAAACTTAGCTGCATTAGAGGACACTGAATTATTATGCAGCTAAATAAATTTTTCTTGGGTCGACGGCTTACGTGGCCACTCGCATTTTCAGTTGGTATACATGGCAGCGTAATTGCAGCATTGCTGTATGTATCTGTAGAGCAAATGAGAATACAACCAGAGATAGAGGATGCGCCGATCGCGGTCACGATGGTTAATATAGATACCTTCGCGGCACCACAGCCAGCAGCGGCAGAGCCGCAGGCTGAACCTGAACCTGAGCCCATCGAAGAAGCGCCACCAGAACCTGAAGTGCTGCCAGAACCGGTGCCTGTACCTATCCCTGAACCGGTGAAACCAAAACCTAAACCGGTGAAAAAAGAAGTCAAAAAGCCGGAAGTGAAAAAGCCGGATGTTAAAAAGACAGTTGCACCACCGGATGACAAACCTTTTAAATCAGAGGAGCCAGCACTGGTTTCTACTAATGCACCGGTTAAATCAGCACCAAAAGCATCGGTGCCGGGCGTGTCAACATCTACTGGGCCAAAAGCCCTGAGTAAGGCGAAGCCGACTTATCCCGCCAGAGCCTTGGCGTTAGGGGTTGAAGGGCAGGTTAAAGTGCAATATGACATTGACGAAAATGGTCGAGTCACTAATGTGCGAATTCTGGAAGCAACACCGCGTAATACCTTTGAGCGTGAAGTGAAACAGGTGATGCGCAAGTGGCGTTTTGAAGCAGTTGCGGCCAAGGATTATGTCACCACCGTGGTGTTCAAAATTGGCGGCACGACGGAAATGGACTAAGGCAGTGATATTGCTGTTCGGCAATATCCACGTTGCAATAAAAAGGGTCGCTGCTGGAGCGACCCTTTTGACATCTGACATTTGACATCAACCAAATCACAACTATTGCGTTGCGCCCACCTCAAAGTTTCGGCTACCTTCAGGCAAGGCGCGAGCTTTGCCGATGTCATCAACCGCCACATAGGTGAATACCGCTTCAGTCGCTTTGTAACGCTGGCCAATAGGTTCGGAAGAGACCTTTTTCACCCATACTTCAATATTGATGGTAATAGAGCTGCGGCCGGTCTTAATGCAGCCGGCATAACAGCAAACCACGTCACCCACCGCAACAGGTTTGAGGAAGGTCATGCCATCAACACGCACAGTGACCACTCGCCCGTGGGCTATCTCTTTAGCTTGAATAGCACCGCCAATATCCATTTGTGACATCAACCAGCCACCGAAAATATCCCCGTTGGCATTGGTATCGGCGGGCATCGCAAGGGTACGAAGTACCAGCTCACCATTGGGTAATACTTGTTCACCGCTAGGTGATATTTGTTCCTGGGTCATCTCTGCCTACTATTTTAAATTATGACTTTTTCTGTTCTTCCGGCATGTGTCGGTAAATATAAACGCCACTGATAAGTGTGAATACCAGCGTCAGGGCGGTTAAGCCAAAGACTTTGAAATTGACCCAAATGTCTTGCGGTAACCAGAAAGCCACATAGATGTTCAGCAAACCGCAGACCAGGAAAAACACTGCCCAAGACATATTCAGCGTTGACCAGACGGTATCGGGTAATGTCAGTTCCTTACCCAGCATGCGCTGAATCAATGGCTTTTTCATAAACCACTGACTAACTAATAGCGCGACAGCGAACAGCACATACAGCACCGTCACTTTCCACTTAATAAACAAGTCGCTGTGGAATGCCAGCGTTAAGGTACCGAACACCAGCACCATAATGGCGGTGACCAGGGTCATTTTTTCTACCTTGCGGTATTTGAACCAGGTAAAGGCCAGCGCCAGCAAGGTTGCGACAATCAACGCCCCGGATGCGACAAAAATGTCATACATCTTGTAGAAAACGAAAAATACGACCAAAGGGAGAAAATCTAAAAGTTGCTTCATGAATCAATCCATTATTTATACACCGCCTGACTATACCGGATTCAGTGCGGTGAGGGTATCTGCGGTAAAACACTATTATCCTTAATTATCTGTCGGAATGCGCGCTCTGCCAGTGGAATTTGCAGAAACTTACGATAAACAAGTAACAGATTTTGTCTGTATATTGCCAGTTCGGGATTAACCCAGCATGATAAGCAACAGATATTGGGTTAAAGCTTGGTGGAGTTAGTATGCAGAGAAAATCACTCCGGTATTGGATGCCGGGTTTGACCCAATTAATGGCTTATGAACGTGACTGGCTCAAGCCAGATATGCGAGCTGGGTTATCGGTGGCCGCAGTGGCATTGCCCATTGCTATCGCCTATGCGGAATTGACCGGCGTCAGCGCTGCGGTTGGATTGTATTCGTGTATTTTGCCGATGATTGCCTACGCATTTTTTGGCTCCTCACGGCAACTGATTGTCGGGCCTGATGCGGCGACCTGTGCGGTTATCGCTGCGGTGGTTGCGCCGTTGGCCGCGGGGAACAGCGAGGTTCACTGGCAACTGACTATCATGATGACACTGATGATGGGGACATGGTGTCTGGTGGCCAGCCGCTTTAAGCTCGGGGCATTAGCTGATTTATTATCGCGGCCTATACTCACCGGCTTACTTAATGGGGTGGCGATCACCATTATTGTTGATCAGTTGGGTAAAGTATTTGGTTTTATGACCCGCCCACCTCAATTGATTGAGCGAGTGCTGGCTCTGCCACATAATTTAATTAATAGTCATTTACCCACGGTTGCCATTTCATTACTGACTTTTGTCGTGCTGTACGGTGTTAAGTGGTTACGGCCCAACTGGCCTGCGCCGTTGTTAGCCATTGTGATCGCGACCTTTGTCTCTTGGTCTGCCAATATGCAGCAGTTCGGTGTCGCGGTGGTTGGCGGATTTGACGGTGGTTTGCCGATGGTGCATTGGCCTGATTTCCAACCGGGCCTGTTGCGTGACATGGTGATCCCGGCACTCAACCTGGCGGTGGTCAGTTTTGTCAGTATGATGCTTACCGCCCGCAGTTTTGCCGCCAAGAATGGCTACGAAGTGGATGCCGATGTTGAGCTGCGCGCGCTCGGTGTCACCAATATTGTTTCCGCGCTCTCGCAGGGTTTTGCTATCAGTGGGGCGAGTACCCGAACCGCAGTGAATGATGCCAATAATGGTAAGAGCCAACTGGTGTCGATTATTGCCGCGTTGGTTATTGCGATGGTGTTGCTATTTTTAACTCGCCCGCTGCAATTTATCCCCATCGCCGCGCTGGGTGTGGTGCTGATTTATGCCGCCTGGTCTTTGCTCGGATTCAGAAGTTTATGGCAGTTACGTAAACGTAATACGCAGGCTTTCTATCTGGCGATTTTTACTTTCGTCAGTGTTGTTTTAGTTGGCGTGATTAGTGGTATTGGTTTGGCGGTGTTGTTGGGATTATTGCAATTCTTACGCACGGTATTTCGCCCAACAGAGCAGTTATTGGGGGTTAATGCTGATGGCATGATCCATTCTATGCGCAGTGGTAACGGCATTAAACCTGTGCCTGGCGTTATGATTTACCGCTTTAACTCACCGCTGACGTATTTCAACGTTGCCTACTTCAAACGACGTATTTTGAATCTGGTTGATAGCACGCCACATCCCGCTGACTGGGTGGTGATTGATGCGGTAGCCAGCTTTACTTATGCTGATATCAGTGTGTTGGCTGCGATAGATGAGCTTAAGCGCGATCTGAAGCAGCGTAATATTAAGCTGATATTAGCTGGGCGACGCACTGAATTGACGCGCTGGTTCCGGATTAATAAGTTGAAAAGCCATGATGATGATCTGGTTTTGGTGCCCGATTTGTATCTGGCTCTTAAGCTGATTCAAAGTAAGCAGCGGGTGGCAGAGAAACTAGAACCAGAGCAACAGCAAGCCGAACCAGAAATCGGTTGATGGAGGATAGGGTTAAATCTGTTGAATGCCAAATAACAACAATTTCAAATAACAACCAAGGGCCATTACGGCCCTTGGTTGTTTTATCGGTACCGACGTTTACGCAGTAACGTCGGTTGGGCGCAATAACATATATAAGCGGAACAGATACACCAGCAATAATGCAGAAACCAGATTACTCAGCGCGCTTAAAACCACACTGGCAATAGGTGTCGGCAATGCGGTCAGGTGATTGACCAAATATAACAAAATCAGTTTGGCTGCTATCCACAACATCATCGCCGGAATAATCAACCGAACATTGGCAAAGGCCAACTTAACACTGGTTTTCATTGCGGCGAAAACCCCCATCTTTTCCGTGCTCACGATAATCGGTGACAGAGAAAGTGCCACAGCAATAATGATACCCGGCACGATAAACAGGGTTATTCCCAACTGAATTAACAGCGTACCAATGAACATCAGCAGCAGTAAGCGGGGTAAAATAGGCAGTGAAATACCAATTGCCTGCAACGCGCTAACACGACGGCCTTGAGAAACCATAGAAATCAGTGTCAGCATGCCACCGACTAATAAAACATTACCCACTAATGCGGAGAAGGTGGCAGCCGCAGACACTTTGAGCAGAATAATCTGTTGCTCAGGTGTGAGTTGTGCCACCAACTCTGTAATGCTGAGATTCCCTGACGACGCAAAATCACTTTCTGTGGAACTTAAAATACTCAGTTGTTCAGTATCAGGGATAAAGGCCTGATTCAGCATGACGGTAATGAACGCAGTCAGTAGCGCCAGTAACAGAATGGCGGCCAGTTGATTACGTAAAAAGTTAAAACTGTCACGGTATAAAGTGTTAGCCGTGATAGGCATGAAAGCTCCTTGGGATCGAAAAAATAGCGCTTAGCCGATGATTATACCTTGTTATGGTGCGCTGTGGGATCCCGTCATTGGCCAACGGCTGATTTCTTCTAATCTAATTACCTCGATGTTATCAACAGCTAACGGTGGCAAGCCGTAATGGGCGCGGGCGCGGTCACAATAGGGATTGTGAATACCAGCCTCTCCTGACTGCTCAAATTCATGACAGGGAGGTGGGCGGTCGTTGTAGATTGAACAAGAAACAGACTGGCCGACCTCGCCCTGGAGGGCAATGCAGCGGGAAGATTTGCCATTAGTGCCGGACATACAGCTAATAAACGGGGTGACCTGCTCGGTCATGGCAGAGGGAACTGTACCGCCGCCATCTTTGGCCTCCGACCAATAAAATGAGACTCGAAAATAGGCACAGCAGGCACCACAACTGACACACGGAT
>NZ_JBLWEX010000010.1:0-8216 GCF_048323875.1 Yersinia sp. LJYL362 | reverse complement strand
GGGGGATTAATCTAGGTGACAGGCTTAAAACCCAGGGGCACTCGCAATCTCACCCATGACATCCCGATGATCAGTCGGGGATCATCGATCCTATGAGGAAAGAGATCAAGATATAAGGGGCACTCCGGTCGCTTACGCACTTGTATTTGAAACAAAGAGCGGCCCCAACGGCACGATTCCCCTTCAGTTGACTTTATCAACAGTCTGAAGGGGGGCGAGACCACCCTTATTGCCTGCATCAGCGGTAAGATGCAGGACGTTATTTCGTCAATAAATGGCCCATCTTGGCGGCTTTGGTCGCCATATAGTGTTCATTTTTAGGATTCTGTCCGACAATCAGCGGAACACGTTCGACGATATTGATCCCGGCCTCGGAGAGAATTTCGACCTTCTTCGGGTTATTCGTCAGCAAGCGCACGGCTTTGACACCCAATAACTTATACATATCAGAGCACAGCGTGAAGTCGCGCTCATCGGCGGCGAAACCCAGTTGGTGATTGGCTTCAACGGTGTCGGCACCTAAGTCCTGCAAAGCATAAGCGCGGATTTTATTCAGTAAACCAATATTACGGCCTTCCTGACGATGATAAATCAGCACACCACGGCCTTCTTCGGCAATATGTGCCAGTGCCGCTTCTAACTGGAAACCACAATCGCAACGCAAGCTAAAGAGGGCATCACCCGTCAGACATTCAGAGTGAACACGGGAGAGCACAGGCTCATTGGTGCTAATATCACCAAAAATCAATGCCAGGTGGTCATGACCGGTGGCTAACTCTTCGAAACCGACCATCAGAAAATCACCCCAAGGTGTCGGTAATTTGGCTTCTGCTACACGTTTTAGCTGCATCTTGCTGTTCATATTATAACTTCATACCCTTAGATAGGTTGTCGCATACCCTACCGTGAATGGCTACTATACCCTTTTGGTTTGAGAGCATAAGGTCAAAAAAAAAATTTTCTGCGATCATTATTAGCTATATTGCCATAACTTTCGGCCTGCTGCTGTTCAACAAAGCAGCAATAAGGTTAGCGAGAATGTCTATCTAAGACTTATTTTAGAAATGATAAAAATTTGTGTATGTTATCAATAGGTAGAGAGACTTATATTTTATAGATATAGCACTATATAAATCGTGCTATCACCACAGGTAATAGGTTGTGGATATTGCCAGAAAGAAAGGGCAACAGATGTGGAATATAGCAAAACGCATTACCGTGGGAGCACTTATTTTACTGCTGCCAACGTTTATCATTTGGCTTTCCGGTTGGCAATGGCGGCCGGGTGGCGGTGAAAGCGGGTTAAAAGGACTTTTTTGGGTAACAGAGACGGTGACCGCGCCGTGGGGCATCGTCACCAGTGTACTACTCAGTGGTTGGTTTTTGTGGTGCCTGCGTTTTCGGCTCAAACCGGCTATCGGGCTGTTGGTTATACTCAGTATGGTTATTGTTCTGGGGCAGGGATTGAAATCACTGATTAAAGAACACGTACAGGAGCCTCGGCCCTTTGTGGTATGGCTTGAAGCTGAACATCATATTGATAACCGCTTTTTTTATTCATTACCCCGTGCTGAGCGCAGCGAGTTGGTTAGACAACAATTGCAAAATCAATCTGTGATCCCCTCGTGGTTGAGCCGCCACTGGCAGTTTGAAACGGGTTTTGCCTTTCCTTCCGGCCACACGGTTTTTGCCGCCAGTTGGGCATTATTAGCCGTCGGATTGTTATGGCCCCGGCGACATTATAAAACGGTGATATTACTGATGCTCTGGGCGCAGGGTGTCATGATGAGCCGCCTGGCATTAGGTATGCATTGGCCTGGTGATTTGATGGCGGCCACGTTAATTAGCGGTTTGTTAGTCGCGATGGTATGCAGTTTGGTGCAGCGGTGGTTCGGCCCGTTGAATATTCCGCCGCAAGAACAGCAAGAGATTGCTACGCGCAAGCATGATTAAGGTTGGGTGACTACGTCTTATTCGCAATTAACTGACTCAACATAATCTCTATTGAACATCGGTTCAGCGCTTTATCTTGGTGCAGGGTTTCTTTGCGGGGTAAGGAAGTGCTAATTTGTTAAGTCAGGACGCCACATTTTTGGCATAATTCATCAGGTTGATTCGGCCTTTAGGAAAAAACGTGAAATATTTGCTGATTTTTTTGTTAGTGCTCGTCATTTTCGTGATATCAGTCACGCTCGGAGCAAATAACGATCAGGTCGTTACCTTCAATTATTTATTGGCTCAGGGCGAATATCGGGTATCTACCTTGTTGGCGACGCTGTTTGCCGCAGGCTTGGTTCTGGGATGGATTATTTGTGGGCTTTTTTATCTGCGGGTTCGCATCTTATTGGGTCGTGCAGAACGGAAAATTAAACGCCTTGAATCGCAGCAAGAGCCACCGATTGAACCCAGTGCGACTGCATCCACACCTGCCGTCAGCAAGGAATAATTTTCTATGTTAGAAATGCTGTTTCTGCTGTTACCGGTCGCTGCCGCCTATGGTTGGTATATGGGGCGTAGAAGTGCTCAGCAGGATAAGCAGCAGGATGCTAACCGCCTGTCTCGTGAATACGTGGCCGGGGTTAACTTCCTTCTCTCAAACCAGCAAGACAAAGCGGTTGATCTGTTTCTTGAAATGCTGAAAGAAGACAGTTCAACGGTGGAAGCACATCTCACGTTAGGCAATCTGTTCCGCTCCCGTGGTGAAGTTGATCGCGCTATCCGCATTCATCAAGCCTTGATGGAGAGCGCCTCTCTGACCTTTGAGCAACGGTTGCTGGCCGTCCAGCAGTTGGGCCGCGATTACATGGCTGCGGGGTTATATGACCGCGCTGAGGATATGTTCAACCAATTAGTTGAAGAGCAAGATTTCCGGCTGGGTGCGTTACAGCAGTTATTAGTGATTCATCAGGCGACCAGTGATTGGAATAATGCCATCGAAGTGGCAGAAAAACTGGTCAAAATGGGTAAAGATAACCAGCGACTGGAAATTGCTCATTTTTATTGCGAATTGGCGCTGCAAGCCATGGGAAGTGATGATCTCGACAAGGCCATGAACTTGCTGAAGAAAGCCGCTTCAGCAGACAAACAGTGCGCCAGAGTGTCCATCATGCAAGGTCGGGTGTATCTGGCCAAGGGTGAGTATGCGAAGGGTGTAGAAGCGCTGGAGCGCGTGTTGGAGCAAGATAAAGAAGTCGTCAGTGAAGCATTGCCAATGCTGAGTGAGTGCTATCAACATCTACAACAACCTGAAGCATGGGCAAATTTCCTGAAACGTTGTGTTGAAGATAACACCGGCGCGACGGCAGAGTTAATGCTGGCGGAAATTCTTGAACAGCACGAAGGCCGGGATGTGGCGCAAACCTATATTAATCGCCAATTGCAACGCCATCCAACCATGCGCGTTTTCTATCGTTTGATGGACTATCACTTGGCTGATGCCGAAGAAGGGCGTGCGAAAGAGAGCTTACTGTTGTTGCGTGATATGGTTGGCGAGCAAATCCGCACCAAACCACGTTATCGCTGCCACAAGTGTGGTTTTACCGCGCATTCACTCTATTGGCATTGCCCGTCTTGCCGTGCATGGGCATCCGTTAAGCCTATCAGAGGGTTGGATGGTCAATAGGTTGTGGGTGAATCAGCAACATCGGGTGAATTGAATCACCCGATTGGCAGGTCATGAAATGATCTATTTTTTCTTCTGCGGCGCTTTTAGCAGTTGGCGCAGTTTCTTCAATTCTTTCTGACTCAACGGCTGTTCAGAGATTTCTTCTACACCTTGGTTATCAATCTCGCTGTGATGCAATTTGGCCTCTTTGCGGCTGCTCTTACTGCCTTTAACATCAACCTCAAAACTTGTCTCTAATCTTTCACAGACTTCAGTACTGAGAGAAAATTGTTTTTCTAAGGCGGCAGCTTTAATTTTTTCTTTTAATTCCAGAGGGATTTTAATGGTTAAGGTAGATATTTCGCTCATCATATAACCTTCAACTTAGGGGAAAATACCAAGCTAAGCGAGGGAAGCGAAACTGTCTAGGGGATAACACAATTGTCACAAAAAATTCACATTGAGCAATTTCAGAAATATACCCTGCGCAGAAGGCCATGGGGTTTGAAGTGATGAAGGATGATGGGTGGGCGCAACCGAGGGGTAAGGCCCGTTACGCAGCAGAGAAATGAACACTACGGGCGGTTGTGCGGGTAATGTATCAGGTCGTGAAATCGCACTGAATGGCTGCTTTCATTGCGGTAGCCGTGCGGGCAATCGGCCGCAAAACGGAGTGCTTCACCGGCAGTCAGCTTACGGGTCACACCATTAACAGTCAGCATCAGTTCCCCTGCAATAACAATCACATGCTCAATCACTCCGGCTTCGTGTGGTGTTGATTCGCTGCATCCGCCCGGCGCGAGATCGATAACAAACATATCCATGCGCAGTGTCGCGTCATAAGGAAACAGCGGCACGACACGCATTCCTGACGTTTCGCTATTGAACGTGGTGAGTAAACCGTGACGGTGTAACGCAGCAGACTGCGCCGGCGGTGTTTCAAGAAATTGTGAAAAAGAGACGTTGAGACCACTAGCGATTTTCCACAGCGTCGCGACTGTTGGGCTGGATTCGCCGCGTTCAATTTGCCCCAGCATCGCTTTACTGACGCCGGTTTGCTCCGCCGTCTGACTCAAACTCCAGCCTCGTTCGCGGCGCACGATTTTCAGTTGACTGCCAATATGCTGGGTGAGTTCCTTCATTTTGACTCCTCAGGCGAGAATTTTATCGAATATGTTTGTGCGTTATAGCGCACAATGATAGGTTGGGCGCATTAAATATACGTTATAACGCACGATAGCATACCGCTCGCGCCCGATAATCAGAAGGATTTTCCCCGATGGCATCGCATTTCAGTTGGCAAGATCTCACATTTTCTGCGGTTATCGCTGGATTTGTGGCTGTTTTGGTCGGTTATACCAGTTCAGCGGCAATAATCTTTCAGGCCGCAGAAGCAGCAGGGGCCAGTGTGGCACAAATTGGTGGTTGGCTGAGCATGCTCGGGCTGGGAATGGGGGTGACTAGCATAGGCTTGTCGCTGTATTACCGCACACCCGTCGTCACCGCCTGGTCAACGCCGGGCGCTGCGTTGCTGGTGACCAGTTTACCGGGCACATCGGTCAATGAAGCCATTGGTGTGTTTGTGTTTGCCACCGGGCTTATTCTGCTGTGCGGCGTGACCGGCTTATTTGCCAGACTGATGCATTATATTCCTCAGGCACTGTCGGCTGCGATGCTGGGGGGGATATTGCTGCGGTTTGGGCTGGACGCTTTTACCTCGCTGCAAAGCCATTTCGCCCTGGCTGGTACTATGTGTTTGGTCTATCTACTGGCAAAACGCACACTTTCGCGCTACGCGATTATTCTGGCACTGGTCGCCGGGCTGATGGTGGCCGGAATACAGGGTGATATTGCCCTGCACGGCCAGACGTTGACTTTTGCCACTCCGGTATTTGTCATGCCACATTTCACACTCTCAACACTTCTCGGTATAGGCGTTCCGTTTTTCGTGGTGACGATGGCCTCACAAAATGCACCGGGCATCGCCACACTGAGAGCGCACGGCTACACTCTACCGGTTTCTCCCTTGATTTCATGGACAGCACTGACCGCGCTATTTTTAGCCCCATTTGGTGGATTTACCGTCTGTATTGCGGCGATTACAGCGGCTATCTGTATGGGGCAAGATATCCATCCTGATCCGAAAAAACGTTATATGGCTGCGGTAGTGGCTGGTTTTTTTTATCTGGTTGCAGGTGTGTTTGGTGGCTCAATCGGTCTGGTCTTTAGCGCACTGCCAGTGGCGCTTATCCATACTATTGCCGGACTGGCCTTGCTCGGCACCATTGCGGGCAGTTTGTATCGAGCGCTGGAAAATGAGCGCCAGCGTGATGCGGCGATTATCACGTTTCTCATAACCGCTTCTGGCGTGACATTACTGGGGATTGGTTCTGCATTCTGGGGGCTGGTGGGGGGGATAATCACGCACCTGATCCTCAGCCTTCCTGCGCGCAAAGCGGAACAGGATGCTGGGAAAAATTGAGTTTATTCACGTGCTGGAAAGCAGGATTTCATTGTCGGGGAAAGGTGGCTGAAATCACCTTTCCCCGGTGTCACTTAGCGATAAATGACTGCGGTGCCGTGCAATTTGTTATTACCGGTTGCAGACGTTATCAAGAATGAGGTTGCACCGGCTTCATCTGCTTTTTTTGCCAGTGTATTTTCTAATTCAGTTAATGTACCGGCATTGCTGGCGGCAACGGTGCCAATCTTACTCAAGCCTGTTGCTGGGGCATGTTGGATTTGTGTGGCAGCAACACTGGCAAATGAGGCACAAGAAAGGACCAATGCAGGGATAATATATTTAATATTTTTCATATAGAACTCCAATAACATATTTGTGATTTAAATTATAAATTATGATTTAAATCAGTAAGTAGACATCAATGTCTTGCGATGGAGTGCATGATACCCTAGGGTGGATTAAATAAAACCTGAAAAAGCTGAACTCAATAGTCAAATATTTTGATTAAGAATTTACCCTTCTTGAAACTTATTTACTCAACTGCCGGTATAGGGGGGTTATCTGCTTTACTTAAATTCACCCCTCTTATCAAAGCCTGACAAATAGGGGTAAACTCCGCGCTACCCGATAGCTGTAATTTCAGTGATACACCCTGTAGAATAGGGTCATTATTATGACTAACTGACTGAAAAAGGCTTGAAAATGACGTCTGCAACTAAAACTAATAACAGTGGATCACTATCTTCCCCGATCGTTGTTGCACTGGATTATGCCAATAAAGACGCGGCGTTAGCCTTTGCTGATCGTGTTAATCCACGTGATTGCCGGCTAAAAGTGGGCAAAGAGATGTTTACTTTGTATGGCCCCCAACTGGTTCGAGACTTGCATCAGCGTGGTTTTGAAGTCTTCCTGGATTTGAAATTCCACGATATTCCCAACACCACAGCCCGTGCGGTTGCGGCGGCGGCGGAGCTGGGGGTGTGGATGGTGAATGTTCATGCCACCGGGGGAGCGCGTATGATGACCGCAGCCAAAGAAGCGTTATTGCCTTATGGCCAACAAGCACCCTTACTCATTGCCGTGACGGTGCTAACCAGCATGGATGGCGAAGATTTACGTGATATTGGTATTAATATCACCCCAGCCGAGCATGCAGAACGGTTGGCAAAATTAACCTGGGATTGCGGTTTAGATGGCGTAGTGTGTTCTGCTCACGAAGCTGTGCGCTTAAAACAGGTCTGTGGTGGTGATGGTGGTGAGGATTTCAAACTGGTGACACCGGGGATTCGCCCGGAGGGCAGTGATGCTGGCGATCAGCGCCGTATTATGACACCAGAGCAAGCTGTAGCGGCAGGTGTGGATTATATGGTGATAGGGCGTCCGATCACCCAATCTCCTGACCCAGAAAAAACCTTAACCGACATTCTGGCCTCTTTGGGTAAGGGGGCAAAATGAGTCATGATAATAGCCGCTTGGTCTATTCAACCGATACCGGGCGTATCACTGAACCCGAGGTCAAACCGCAGCGGCCAAAAGGCGATGGTATTGTTCGCATTCAGCGCCAAACCAGTGGCCGCAAAGGCAAGGGCGTGTGTTTGATTACTGGTATTGATGGCAGTGATGAAATGCTAGAGAAACTGGCAGCAGAATTGAAGAAGAAGTGCGGTTGCGGTGGCGCATTGAAAGACGGTGTCATTGAGATTCAAGGGGATAAACGCGATCTGCTCAAGCAACTGCTCGAAGCCAAAGGGATGAAAGTCAAACTGGCAGGGGGGTGAAAGGAATGACAATATTTTGCTTTATTGTTTGCCGTTTGACGGGGTGACTGCCCCGATGGGCGCTCCGGCAGCTTACGCTGCTACGACCCATTCGGCACATTTCCCCGTCAGTCAACTTTGTTATCGCTATAGCTTCAACAATACAAAATTTTATCCAAAGTTATTGGTGTTGCAGGTAGGCAGCAAGCAAACGAATCCCGATGAGCTTACACAGGAAAGTGATTCGGGTGAGTGAGCGTAGCTAACACCCCTGCAACGACAAGAACGAAGGATAAGTTTATTTGCCAACTTGATGGCCAATAACCCCACCAATAGCAGCACCGCCTAGCGTCCCTAAAGTACTGCCAGTCAATACTGCGCCGCCGACAGC
>NZ_JBLWEX010000009.1:0-8184 GCF_048323875.1 Yersinia sp. LJYL362 | reverse complement strand
CGACGTCATAAAGATCTTCGAGTATTTCCAGCCCTATTGTCCCCTGCCCGGCAATAACTTTTTCATCATCAAATGGGTGGATAAAAATACGGTTTTCCATTTCAATAATTTCGCTGGCTTTAGCAATAGTGTCATTGAAGTTCTCACCATGGAGCACCACCTCAGCAGAGTATTCACTGGTCGCCGCAATTTTTGATTTAGGTGCGCAATTTGGCATGACCACCTTGCTGTTAATCCCCAGCATGGCACAAGACAGAGAGACACCTTGCGCATGGTTACCCGCCGAGCAGGCCACGACGCCCTGTTTTCTTTGTTCTTCGCTGAGTGAACTGAGCTTATTAAACGCCCCGCGGATCTTGAATGACCCCGTACGTTGCATATTCTCAAACTTGAGATAAATCTCGCCATGACAGCGCTCACTCAGATAATTCGATCTCGCCAGCCCGGTTTTGTAGATATGCCCTTGCAATCTTTTCTGTGCTTCAATTACATCATTTATTGTTATCGGTAAGTTGCTGTAAATTTTCATTTTTAATAGCCTTGCAGAGTAATATTTTTAAGAAGAATGTATTTCATGCGGCAGGATGCTACGGTACAAAAAACTGGATTAATGTGACAATCACAGCAAAAAACCACGCAAGTGATCATGCGATCAGCTGTTTATTTCAAAAAATGCAATGGGGTCGACATTCCTTTTTTCGGATTAGTTTTACTAATGTTAAAAAACAAAAGATGACAAAAACGATAGCTCGATGAATTATTAGATAAAATTGTGGGGGCCAGTCAGAAAGGTGGACACACTAATTTAACATGCTGTTTACAGGCTATAGTGCAGCATAAAATGCTAGATTTTTACTCTTTTACTCGAAGTCTCTATTTATAAATTCCCTCCACTTTCCACCTTTTTTCAGTTTCCATCGCAAAGCCCAGTTAACGGCGTCAACTCTTGCCTCTGGATTTGTCAGTATATTTACCCACCAACGGCGATAAATCCGTTAATTTCTGACATAAAAATGCCTCATCCCAGCTTCTTTCCTACACCCCAATGAATGTGAGTACATTTCACTTACATTTGATGATTTGGATCAATATATCGAGTTTTAGCCATTGATCGAATGCTTATGATTATCATTTAATTTATCATTCAGAATGCAATAGAGCCTGTTATGAATATTGATTTGATGCCATATCACGCCCGTCAGGGGCCGCTACCTTTCCCAAAACGCTGGGCCACAATGCCCTGGCGGGATAGTCGCCCATTACCAGCCGAATCACTCGAGGATAACTGGCAGGCACTGCTACAAAAGGCGCTACCACCTAATAAGCGTTTGCTTTATTTACATATTCCGTTTTGTGCTACTCATTGTACTTTCTGCGGTTTTTATCAAAATCCATTACAAACCGACAGTACTGCGCGCTACACCGACTACCTGCTGCGGGAATTGAGCATGGAGGCCAGCAGCCCACTGCTACAAGGGGGGCCAATTCATGCCATTTACTTCGGTGGTGGCACGCCCAGTGCGCTTTCAGCACAACAGTTACACAATATTATCAGCCAGTTGCGTAAAAGTTTACCGCTAGCACCTGACTGTGAAATAACCGTTGAAGGGCGAATTTTCAATTTTGATGATGAGCGGATTGATGCTTGTCTGGAAGCGGGTGCTAACCGTTTCTCGGTCGGGGTACAAACCTTTAATACCCGCATTCGTCAGCGCATGGGGCGTAAGGCCAGTCGTGATGAGGCGATTCATTTTCTGACTAATCTGGCTTCCCGCGATCGCGCCGCCGTAGTTTGCGATTTAATGTTCGGCTTACCCCATCAAACACCAGAAACCTGGCAGGAAGATTTGGCTATCGTGCGTCAACTGCCACTAGATGGTGTTGACCTGTATGCCCTTAATCTGTTGCCAACCACACCACTGGCCAAGTCAGTAGAAAATAACCGGATAGAGCTGCCGACACTGGCGCAGCAGTGTGATTTTTACTGTAGCGGCGCTGAGAGCCTCGCCCAAGCCGGTTGGCATCAGTTAAGTAATAGCCATTGGGCGCGCACCACTCGTGAGCGAAATCTTTATAACTTGTTGATTAAACAAGGAGCGGATTGTCTTGCATTGGGTAGCGGTGCGGGAGGCTCTTTACAAGGGCACGCCTACATGCAGCACCGTAGTCTGGATAACTACTACCGATTAATCGACAGCGGGCAAAAACCATTGATGATGATGACGCAAGCCAGCGGCGAACATCCGTGGCGAGCTAAATTGCAAAGCGGTATCGAAGTCGGTCGTTTAGATTTGAGCGAGTTAATCACAGATCCCTACCCGTTAATGCCATTGATCGCGCAGTGGCATCAGAGTCATCTGCTAAAAGATGACAGTTTCTGCTTGCGGCTCACCGACAGCGGGCGTTTTTGGGCCAGTAACATCATGCAGGCTCTGCAAAATATTATTCCTTCACTTATTACCACGGAAAGCCATTCATGAATGCTCCAACTCTCCAAAATAAACCTTCTTTGGCCGAATTTCTTGCCACCCAACCCGATGGCACGCTGGAACAAATTGCTCAGGATTATCAGGTCAGCCCGCTTGATGTGGTACGTGAATTACCAGAACGCGTATTAGTCAGTGCGGAGCATTTTGATCGCGTCTGGGACAGTATGACAGAGTGGGGAGATGTCACCACCCTGGTACATACCGCCGATATTATTTTGGAGCACAAAGGCCCACTACCGAGCGGTTTTCATCGCCACGGCTATTTCAACCTTCGCGAAAAACAAGGTCTTAGCGGCCATATCAGAGCACAAAACTGCCAGGCCATTGCCCTACTGGAACGCCCGTTTATGGGCATGGCGACCGCATCGGTCCAGTTTTTTAATCAGCAAGGTGATGTGATGCTGAAAGTCTATGTTGGCCGTGATGAACATCGTCAGTTGCGTGCTGACGGCCTTGCTGCCTTTCATCAACTGGCTCAACAGCTTGCTCAAGAATCGTCTGTTTTCGATAAAAAAATCAAGGAAACACCATGAAACCCTGGTTGATATTCGGTGCAGGTCATGGCGTTGGTGCACATTTACTCGCACTGGCAAACCAACATGCCGACGCGGCCCAGAACCCGCGCCCTGTCACATTACTGATACGTAATCCGCAGCAAGCAGAAGAGTTACGCAGCAAGGGGATAACTGTAGTGTGTGGGGATGCTTGCGATCCAGACAGTGTGCATCAGGCCTGCCAACTCGCAGGTCCGGACGCTGCCATCATTTCGACATTAGGTAGCCGTACTGCGGATTATCAAGGCAACCGATTGATCATTGATACCGCCGAGAAGCTAGGCCTGAAGCGTATGCTTTTGGTGACATCCATTGGCTGCGGTGATAGTTGGCCGACGCTTTCCCCTGCCGCCCGAGCTGCTTTTGGTCAGGCGGTGCGCGAGAAGTCACTGGCTGAGAGCTGGTTACAAACCAGCAACCTGACTTATACCCTAATTCGACCCGGTGGTTTACTGGATCAACCCGCAACGGGAAAGGCAATCTGTCTGCAAACAGAGGCTCATGGCCTGGTTACTCGTGAAGATGTTGCCATTCACCTGAGTCAGATGATTGAAGATCCCACGACCTATCATCAGATTTATGCACTCGTCGACCCCGGATTAGTTCGCAGAGTAAAAATAAATTAACAATAAATATGTCTTGATGTAACACCGAACCATGATTGATAATGCTTATCATATTGATAGTGGTTATCATTACCTTGCCGTTTATATGGATAAACAGTTGAACAAAGCACCCACAATGAATGACGAGCCTGCGGCTAAACCCCCAGCGGGCAACAAGCCCCTGTCTGTCTCCAGCGAGCAATTGCTGGGAGAGCACGGTGTCGCTTTTATCATTCATCAGGGCGAATGCTATCAACTGCGCCAGACCAAAGCAGGGAAACTGATACTGACTAAATAATAACCCAATGCCAATGTCGTGACAGCACGGTAGCGGTTTCCGCTAGCTCCGCTGTGGCGTCAAGGGCAAAGGATACATCGCAAGCCACCCAGATTTTAGAATCAAGGCAGCCAGCAACCTATTTATTTGTTTTGCATATGATTTTTTGCATAGAAAATATGGAGAATTGCCGACATGCCGCGTTCCACTTCCGACCGTTTCCGCTGGTCCCCACTCAGTTTGGCAATCGCTTGCACTTTGCCTCTTGCTGTTCAAGCTGCTGATACCTCGTCCACTCAAACCAACAGCAAAAAACGCACTGCCGATACCATGGTAGTGACTGCGACCGGTAATGAGCGCAGCAGTTTTGAAGCACCGATGATGGTGACAGTGGTTGAGGCCGATACACCGACCAGCGAAACCGCCACCTCTGCCACGGATATGTTACGCAATATTCCAGGCCTGACCGTCACTGGCAGCGGGCGCGTTAACGGGCAGGACGTGACACTGCGTGGCTACGGCAAACAAGGTGTGCTGACTTTGGTTGATGGTATTCGCCAAGGCACTGACACCGGCCACCTGAACTCTACCTTCCTCGATCCGGCGCTGGTCAAGCGTGTTGAAATCGTCCGCGGCCCGTCAGCGCTGCTGTATGGCAGTGGTGCATTAGGTGGGGTTATTTCTTATGAAACCGTTGATGCCGCCGATCTCTTATTACCAGGCCAAAATAGTGGCTATCGGGTTTACAGCGCTGCGGCGACCGGCGATCACAGCTTCGGCTTAGGTGCCAGTGCCTTTGGCCGCACCGATGATGTCGATGGTATTCTCTCTTTTGGCACGCGTGATATCGGCAATATTCGCCAAAGCGACGGTTTTAATGCGCCAAATGACGAGACCATCAGCAATGTACTGGCAAAAGGCACCTGGCGTATTGACCAGATTCAGTCGTTAAGCGCCAATCTGCGCTATTACAACAACAGCGCACTGGAGCCAAAGAATCCGCAAACCAGCGCGGCATCCAGCACCAATCTAATGACCAACCGCTCGACTATCCAACGTGATGCACAGCTTAAATACAACATTAAGCCACTTGATCAAGAATGGTTGAATGCCACGGCGCAGGTTTACTACTCCGAAGTGGAAATCAATGCACGGCCACAAGGCACCGCGGAAGAGGGACGCAAGCAAACGACTACAGGTGGCAAGCTGGAAAACCGCACCCGTCTGTTCACCGACAGTTTTGCATCACACTTGCTGACTTACGGCACAGAAGCTTATAAACAAGAGCAAACGCCGGGCGGTGCGACTGAAAGCTTCCCACAAGCAGATATTCGTTTTGGTTCTGGCTGGCTGCAAGATGAAATCACCTTACGCGACCTGCCGGTTTCTATTTTGGCCGGTACCCGTTATGACAACTATCGCGGTAGCAGCGAAGGCTATGCCGATGTGGATGCTGATAAATGGTCATCTCGTGGTGCCGTCAGTGTGACACCGACAGACTGGCTGATGCTGTTTGGTTCCTATGCTCAGGCTTTCCGCGCTCCAACTATGGGCGAGATGTACAACGATTCGAAACACTTCTCGATGAATATCGCGGGCAATACCCTGACCAACTACTGGGTGCCGAACCCGAATCTGAAACCGGAAACCAACGAAACTCAAGAGTACGGTTTTGGCTTGCGCTTTAACGACCTGATGATGGCTGAGGATGACCTGCAATTCAAAGCCAGCTACTTCGATACCAATGCCAAAGACTATATCTCCACCGGCGTGACCATGGACTTCGGCTTCGGGCCAGGTGGCTTGTACTGCAAAAACTGCTCTACCTATTCCACCAATATCGATCGAGCCAAAATTTGGGGTTGGGATGCCACTATGACTTACCAAACCCAGTGGTTTAACTTGGGTCTGGCCTATAACCGCACCCGTGGTAAAAACCAAAATACCAATGAATGGCTCGATACCATTAACCCGGATACCGTCACCAGCACCTTAGATGTACCGGTGGCGAACTCCGGCTTTGCTGTGGGTTGGATCGGAACATTTGCTGATCGCTCTAGCCGAGTCTCCAGCTCAGGCACACCGCGAGCCGGTTATGGCGTCAATGACTTCTACGTCAGCTATAAAGGCCAAGAGCAATTTAAAGGTATGACCACCACCGTGGTGTTGGGTAACGCATTCGATAAAGAGTATTACGCGCCACAAGGCGTGCCACAGGATGGTCGTAACGCGAAGTTCTTCGTGAGCTATCAGTGGTAACTAAATACAAAAGTTAGTCTGAAATAACACTTCCGGTAATTCAATCAGCGAATTACCGGATTATCATTTCTACCTGTCACCTGCATATAAAAAATCAATAGAACGAGGAAGTTATTATGAGCAAATCAATATACGAGCAGTATCTACAAGCTAAAGCAGATAATCCGGGCAAATATGCGCGTGATTTGGCCACTCTGATGGGGGTTTCAGAAGCGGAACTGACCCATAGCCGCGTTGGTCATGATGCCAAACGTTTGAAAGGTGATGCCCGCGCACTACTGGCCGCATTGGAAGCTGTCGGTGAGGTCAAAGCTATCACCCGCAACACCTATGCCGTACATGAGCAAATGGGCCGTTACGAAAATCAGCATTTGAATGGTCATGCGGGTTTGATCCTCAATCCACGTAATTTAGATTTACGCCTGTTCCTCAACCAGTGGGCCAGCGCCTTTACGCTGACAGAAGAAACTCGCCACGGTGTACGCCATAGCATCCAGTTTTTCGACCATCAAGGCGATGCTCTGCATAAAGTGTATGTCACTGAACAAACTGACATGCCAGCCTGGGAAGCGCTACTGGCGCAGTTTATCACCACAGAAAATCCAGAGTTGCAGCTAGAGCCACTGAGCACACCTGAAGTCACTGAACCGACAGCCACCGATGAAGCTGTAGATGCTGAATGGCGTGCTATGACTGACGTGCATCAGTTCTTCCAGTTGCTCAAACGCAATAATCTGACCCGTCAACAGGCCTTCCGCGCCGTGGGTAATGATCTGGCTTATCAGGTTGATAACAGTTCTCTGACCCAGTTGCTGAACATTGCTCAGCAAGAACAGAATGAAATCATGATTTTTGTGGGTAACCGTGGCTGTGTACAAATCTTCACCGGCATGATTGAAAAGGTTATACCACATCAAGATTGGATTAATGTTTTCAACCAGCGCTTCACGCTGCATCTGATTGAAACAACGATTGCTGAAAGCTGGATTACCCGCAAGCCAACAAAAGACGGTTTCGTGACCAGTTTGGAACTGTTTGCTGCTGATGACACCCAAATTGCACAACTTTACGGTCAGCGCACCGAAGGCCAGCCAGAACAAACGCAATGGCGTGAGCAAATTGCTCGCCTCAATAATAAGGATATCGCCGCATGAGACTAAGGTTACTGTCACTCCCTTTCATTCTGTCGCTGAGCGCCTGTCTTCTGCCGCTGAACTCTTTCGCCGCAGAACGTATCGTCACCATTGGCGGTGATGTCACAGAAATCGCCTACGCACTGGGTGCGGGTGGTGAGATTGTGGCTCGTGACAGTACCAGTCTACAGCCTCAGGCAGTGCAAAAGCTGCCTGATGTTGGTTACATGCGCATGCTTAATGCCGAAGGGATTTTGGCAATGAAGCCGACCATGCTGCTGGTCAGTGAGCTGGCGCAACCTTCACTGGTACTCAAACAAGTCGCGGATAGTGGGGTAAATGTTGTCACTGTTCCGGGTCAAACCACACCTGAAAGTGTGGCTGTGAAGATAAATGCTGTTGCCAGCGCACTGCATCAGCAGGAAAAAGGGCAAGCACTTATCAAAGACTATCAGCAACGTTTAGCCGCAGTGAACAACACACCACTGCCGGTTAAGGTGCTGTTTGTCATGAGTCATGGCGGCTTAACCCCGATGGCCGCTGGTCAAAATACCGCAGCTGACGCAATGATCCGCGCCGCCGGTGGTAGCAATGCGATGCAAGGTTTTAGCCGCTATCGTCCGTTATCACAGGAAGGGGTGATTGCCAGTGCGCCGGATTTATTACTGATCACCAGTGACGGAGTGAGAGCGCTGGGTGGCAGTGAAGGTATCTGGAAATTGCCGGGGATGGCATTGACCCCGGCGGGCAAAAATAAACGCCTGTTAGTGGTTGATGATATGGCGCTACTCGGCTTTGGCTTGGAAACACCGCAAGTGCTATCGCAACTGCGCAAAGGTATGGAACAAGCGCAATGAATTGCCGTAT
>NZ_JBLWEX010000008.1:0-8181 GCF_048323875.1 Yersinia sp. LJYL362 | reverse complement strand
TTAATTGTTTATTCGTATCAGACATGCTGAAAAATTCATCTGTCATCCTAGCACAAGTTGTCAATGTAATGAGTCCAGTCACAGTTGAGACTTTTTCAGGTAGGAAACCAAACTCATCGGATGAGCAATTTTTGTGGTTTGCATGCATAATTAAAAACGAAAATGAGTTCCATAATAATAGATGAGAGGCTGATTTATGGCGTTACCGATTGCGATCAAACGGGGGAAGAAACCCAAGGCAGCTGCGCAAATGGCGGCGGCTCCAACCGGTCAGGTTCAATCATTGACTCGGGGTCTTAAATTACTGGAATATATTTCCGAAGCACAGGGTAGTGTCGCACTGACAGATTTAGCACAGCAGGCAGGTTTACCTAATTCCACCACTCACCGCCTGTTAACCACCATGCAACAGCAGGGTTTCGTCCGTCAGGTGGGGGATTTAGGCCTTTGGACGATGGGCGCACATGCCTTTATTGTCGGCAGTAGCTTTTTGCAAAGCCGCAATTTGCTGGCTATGGTTCACCCGATGCTGCGCCGTTTAATGGATGAATCCGGTGAAACCGTTAATCTGGCCGTGCTGGATCACAGTGACTATCAGGCCATTATTATCGATCAAGTGCAATGTACCGCCCTGATGCGGATGTCCGCACCGATTGGCGGCAAACTGCCTATGCACGCCTCTGGGGCCGGTAAAGCTTTTCTCTCCACCCTGCCAGACGACCAACTGGTTCAGCTTTTACATAAAAAAGGGCTGCATGCCTACACGCAGCATACCCGCACCAGCCCAGCCAGCTTGAAAGAGAATCTGGCGCTGATTCGCAAACAAGGCTATTCATTTGATGATGAAGAACATGCTCTCGGCCTGCGCTGTATCGCCGCCTGTCTGTTCGATGAACATCACGAAGCCTTTGCCGCTATTTCCATTTCCGGCCCGATATCGCGTATTACCGACGATCGCGTCACAGAGCTTGGCGCATTGGTTATTCATGCTGCGAAAGAAATAACTCAATCATACGGCGGCGGGAATCGGAGTTAATTAAATAATCGAATGCATAAAAACTTTGTCGTTCGGTGAGAACAAGCAGATCGTAAAGACGCCGTAAATACTTCCCTGTAGGCTCGAGCCGCGCCGTCCTGGCGCGGACGCTTTACTCTTCTGCCTGCCCTCACCTCTCTGAATCGAGAACTAATTACACACAACAGTGCTTCTTTACATTCCTGATCAAGGCGTAGCGAGCGAAAGGAGTTTAGGTGCGCCCTGCGCGCAGAACCCGGAGCGTATATGTAATACGCGAGGAGTTCGAGCACAGCGCAAACCCAAAATCCGCACGCGCAGTAGCCGTTAATTTAAAACCCGCTGGGAGAAGCGTTGTTTTCGACGATAAGCAAAAACATCCTCCACATGCCCATCACGGATACGCTGCTGCAAACCGCGCCAGTAACTGGCATGGAACAAGTCGCTGTGCATTTCCTCAAAAAAGTGCCGAACTTTGCGGTCACTACATAAGAAATGGCGAAATTCTTCGGGGAAAACATCATTGGGAGATACGCTATACCACGGCTCGCTGGCCATCTCATCTTCCGGATAGCGTGGCGGCGGGATATCGCGGAAATTCACCTCAGTCATATAACAAATTTCATCATAATCGTAGAACACTACGCGCCCATGACGAGTTACCCCGAAGTTCTTAAATAACATGTCGCCGGGGAAAATATTCGCCGCAGCCAGTTGTTTAATGGCATTACCGTATTCTTCAATAGCATCCTTCAACTGCTGATCATTTGCCTGCTCCATATAGAGATTCAATGGCGTCATCCGCCGCTCCATATAAAGGTGTTTAATGATGATTTGGTCGCCTAAGTCTTCCAGTTTTTCCGGCACTTCCCGCTGTAATTCCGTCAGCAATTCTGCGCTGATGCGATGCTTATCAATCACAAAATTCTCATACTCTTGGGTATCCGCCATTCGCCCTACTCGGTCATGTTCTTTAACCAATTGATAGCACTCTAAAACTCTCGCCTGACTGACTTCTTTTTGTGGCGCGAACTGGTCTTTAATGACCTTAAAAACCCGGTCAAATGATGGCAGAGTAAATACCAACATCACCATCCCTTTGACCCCAGGCGCAATAATAAACTGTTCGCTGGATTGATGAACAAAGGTTAGGTATTCACGATAGCTTTCGGTTTTACCGTGTTTTTGGCAGCCAATTGCCATATACAGTTCAGCAGTCGATTTGCCCGGCAAAATTTCCCGCAGCCATTCCACCATTGCCGCAGGTAAGGGGGCATAAACCATAAAATAGGAACGGGCGAAACCGAACACGATACTGGCCTCTGCCTTGCTGGTGAGGCAGGTATCAATAAATAACCCGCCTGATTCATTGTGATGGATAGGTAGCAGAAATGGATAGACCTCGTCAGCCAGTCGCAGTTTTCCCACCAACCAAGCGGCTTTATTACGATAAAACAGTTCATTAGCAATTTGAAAGCGCGCTGTTGCGAGTTGCTCATCAGTAAAATTTTGCCGCAATGCAATCGCAATGTAGCCGATATCGCGGGGCAGATCCTCCCAGGGTAAACGCAGCGGCAAATCATTGAGTACCAGCTGCAACATACCGCTCAAATCTCCCTTGGGGGCAAAATCACGCGCTAAGGGACGGGGAATTTCACGAAAGCGCCGTTCTGGTTGTGAACTGAAAACAAACAGCTTATCCGGGGTTAAATCGCGGTGTTTAAATAACCGACAATAGACTGAATTAAAAAAACTTTCAGCGATTTCAAAGCGCGGATAATCCGGTAACAAGCCAGTATAGATTTCTTTTACTCGCGTTAGAAAATTCACATCAAAACAGCGTTGATCAGTGATGTGTTTCAATTGCTCAACCACCAGACCCACATGACTATCATAGAGGTGAATACGCTTTTTCATCGCCTGCTGTACCGCATGCCAATCAGCCTGCTCAAAACGATGTTGCGCCCCCGCAGTGACCTCCAGAAAGCGGCCATATTGAGCATCAAACCCCTGCAAAATTGTTTGCGCGATTAATTGTTCCAGCTTTGTCACCATACTCACCTCCGCCATACGGAACAGAGCCTGCATAAGCAGGCTCTTGATAACATACCCTTTCACTCAAATCGTGGAGCTAAAATTGCTGTTCTTCCGTCGAGCCGGTCAATGCTGTCACGGAAGACTCGCCGCCCTGAATAATATTGGTGACTTTATCAAAGTAGCCGGTACCCACTTCCTGTTGATGGGACGCGAAAGTGTAGCCGCGCTCAACAGCGGCAAATTCTGGCTGCTGAACCTTCTCAACATAGTGTTTCATGCCCTCTCCCTGTGCGTAAGCATGCGCCAGATCGAACATGTTGAACCACATGCTGTGGATACCCGCCAGTGTAATAAACTGGTATTTGTAACCCATCGCTGACAGCTCATCCTGGAAGCTGGCAATCTGTTGGTCAGTCAGATTCTTTTTCCAGTTAAATGATGGGGAACAGTTGTAAGCCAATAATTTACCGGGGAATTGTGCGTGAATCGCATCAGCAAAACGTTTAGCTAACGCCAGGTCTGGTGTTGAGGTTTCGCACCACACCAAATCGGCATACGGGGCATAAGCCAGACCGCGGCTGATGGCTTGCTCAATACCAGCATGAGTGCGGAAGAATCCTTCAGCTGTGCGATCGCCAGTAATGAATGCGCTATCATGCGGGTCACAATCAGAAGTCAGCAAATCAGCGGCATCAGCATCGGTACGGGCAATCAGCAGTGTTGGTACACCGAGAACGTCCGCAGCCAGACGGGCGGCGACCAACTTCTGAATCGCTTCCTGAGTCGGTACCAAAACTTTACCGCCCATATGACCACATTTTTTCACGGCCGCCAGTTGGTCTTCGAAATGTACCCCGGCAGCACCCGCCTCAATCATAGCCTTCATCAATTCGAACGCATTCAGTACACCACCAAAACCGGCTTCCGCATCGGCTACAATCGGCAGGAAATAGTCGGTATAACCTTTGCTACCCGGCTCAATATTATTCGACCATTGAATCTGATCTGCGCGACGGAAACTGTTATTGATACGTTTAACCACCGCGGGAACGGAGTCAACCGGATACAGCGACTGATCCGGGTACATGCTTGATGCGGTGTTAGCATCAGCCGCGACCTGCCAGCCTGACAGATAAATGGCCTCAACCCCGGCCTTCGCCTGTTGCAGCGCCTGACCACCGGTTAATGCACCTAAACAGTTGATATAGTCTTTACGCGATTTGCCGTGCAGTAATTCCCACAATCTCTTCGCACCGTGCTGCGCCAAAGTGCACTCTGGGTTGACTGAGCCACGTAATTTAATCACTTCTTCGGCACTATACGGGCGAATAATGCCCTCCCAGCGCGGTGATTTCCATTCCTGTTCCAGTTGCTGAATTTGTTGAGTACGAGAGGTAGTCATGGCGATATTCCTTATTATTTAATTTTGTAGGGTTAAATAGGATTTGGTCCCCAAAGTCATTGGAGTTACAGCCAGGCAGCAAGCGAGCGAGCCCCGATGAGCTGACACAAGTCAGTGATTCGGGCGAGTGAACGTAGCTAACACCGCTGTAACCTCAAGGACGGAGGGTATTTCAGGCTAATAGTGCGTAGCCTGGTAGTGTCAGGAAGTCGATAAGCTCGTCTTGTGTTGTAATTCGCTCCATCAAACGCGCAGCTTCTTCAAACCGCCCGCCATCAAAGCGCTCTGCGCCAAGTTCCAGCTTCACTACCTGCATTTCTTCACTCAACATGTTTCGGAACAGCTCTTTTGTCACCGTTTGACCATTACTCAGGTTTTTCTGGTGATGTATCCATTGCCAGATAGAAGTACGGGAAATCTCTGCCGTCGCGGCATCTTCCATCAGGCCATAAATCGGCACGCAACCATTGCCAGATATCCATGCTTCAATGTATTGCACAGCAACCCGGATATTGGCGCGCATCCCTTCTTCCGTGCGTTCACCACTGCAAGGCTCCAACAACTCAGCGGCGGTGATAGGTTTGTCCTGCGCTCGGCTAACCTCTAATTGATTTGGCCGGTCACCCAACACCTTGTTAAAGACTTCCATCACGGTATCGGCCAGCCCTGGATGGGCTACCCATGTACCATCATGGCCATTACTGGCTTCTAACTCTTTATCCGCACGGACTTTATCCAGTACTTGCGCATTTTTTACCGGATCTTTATTCGGGATAAATGCCGCCATACCACCCATCGCTAAAGCACCGCGTTTATGGCAGGTTTTGATCAATAAACGGGAATACGCGCTCAGGAATGGTTTATTCATGGTGACCGATTGGCGGTCTGGCAACACACGATCACCGTGATTTTTCAGTGTCTTGATATAGCTGAATATATAATCCCAACGACCACAATTAAGGCCAACAATGTGATGGCGCAGATGATAGAGAATTTCATCCATTTGGAACACGGCAGGTAATGTTTCAATTAATACCGTGGCTTTAATGGTGCCTTGCGGTAAGTCGAAGCGCTGCTCGGTAAAGGTGAAAATATCACTCCACCAAGCGGCTTCCTGATAAGACTGCATCTTCGGCAAATAAAAATAAGGGCCGCTGCCATTGGCAAGTAATTGCTTATAGTTATGATAGAAATACAAAGCGAAATCGAACAGTCCACCAGGAATATCTTCCCCCTGCCATTTCACATGTTTCTCCGGCAAGTGCAGGCCGCGAACTCGCGCAATTAGTACCGCAGGATTGGGTTTGAGCTGATAAATCTTGCCGGATTCATTTGCATAGGAAATCGTGCCTTTTACCGCATCATGCAGGTTAATTTGACCATCGATCACTTTGTCCCAGCTTGGCGCCAACGAGTCTTCGAAATCAGCCATAAAGACTTTTACGTTGGCATTGAGAGCATTAATCACCATTTTGCGCTCAACCGGCCCGGTAATTTCCACCCGACGATCACGTAAGTCAGCAGGAATCCCCTGAATCCTCCAGTCGCCTTCACGAATGGAATTAGTTTCCGAAATAAAATCCGGTAAGGCACCTTGATCGATATTTTTTTGCCAGGATACCCGTGCGGCAAGGAGTTCACGACGTGACTGTGCGAATTTCACCACCAATTCGGTCAAGAATTCGATCGCTTCATCCGGTAAAACCTGTCTTTCAGCAGCATTAAAATGCTGTGTAAAAACTAACTCCGTGCCGACTAACTGTTGTGTCATTTCCCTTCCCCTTTCCAATCTCACGGCTTTCACATCAACGCTAATGTAGCGTCACTCTTGGATTCGTATCGGATAATGTGTTCCAACCGGAAATTGAAGGCTAGATTATATGGTCACTTTTCACCCCGACAGGACTAAGAATAATCAATTAATTAAGAAAATCAAAAACGATTTCCATTTTTATTTAAAATAATTTTTTAATCTTTATTTATCATATTGTTAACATAATGCTAAGTGTTAGATAGATAGGAACCAGCTTCCATTAATGACTTTATCTCATGGTAACTCGTTGTTTGATAAAGAGATCAGACCAGTTTAAGTCAAGATGAATGGAGTATATTCGAGCAAA
Source organism: Yersinia sp. LJYL362 (assembly GCF_048323875.1). Classification (NCBI taxonomy): domain Bacteria; kingdom Pseudomonadati; phylum Pseudomonadota; class Gammaproteobacteria; order Enterobacterales; family Yersiniaceae; genus Yersinia; species Yersinia sp. LJYL362. The sequence goes on along the minus strand of NZ_JBLWEX010000008.1, from coordinate 1,607 downwards.
AAATAGAAAGGCGGCTCGATTCAGCCGCCTTTATTAACATTCCGGGAGGAGGAAAGTTAGTCGAGAGTAGGATTCATATGACGTAAATCAAATGGTGTGATTTGGTAAACGTAGTAGTTCAACCAGTTAGCAAATAACAGATGTCCGTGGCTACGCCAGGATGCTTTTGGGGGTAATGAAGCATTATCATTGGGGAAATAATTGAGTGGGATTTGTGGATTCAGACCGGCAGCCAGATCTCGTTGATATTCCCCCGCTAAAGTATCGACATCATATTCAGGATGACCGGTGACGAAAGCGACTCGCTTGTCTTTACTGGCAAACAAATATGCACCGGCCTCTTCCGAAGAAACCAGAATATCCAGATCAGTATATTGCTGAAGTACCTCAACGGGGAAATCGGCATAACGAGAGTGTGGGGCCAGGAATGTCTCATCAAAACCACGCGTGAGCAGTGCCAGTGGTTTATCTGTTTGATGCTGGTAAATGCCTGAGAGCTTAGTCTCACGCGTCATCTTAGGAATACCGTATAAGATATTTAAGGCTGCCTGTACCGCCCAACACACGAATAAAGTTGAGGTTACATGATCTTTTGCCCAGGCAATAATGCGCTCAATTTGCGGCCAATAAGCAACATCACAGAAATCGACCAAGCCCAGAGGAGCCCCTGTCACAATCAACCCGTCAAAATTTTGCTCCTGAATATCTTCAAAATCACAATAAAAGTTGTTCAGGTGCTCAGCTGGCGTATTTTTTGATTCGCGACTATCAATTCGCAACAATTGAATATCGATCTGTAGGGGTGAGTTGGAGAGTAAACGCAGGAATTGATTTTCCGTCTCAATTTTTTTAGGCATCAGATTTAAAACCAACACCTTCAGGGGACGAATTTCCTGAGTTTTTGCACGCGATGAGGTCATGACAAACACATTCTCATTACGTAAAAAACTCACTGCTGGTAATTCATCAGGAACCCGAATTGGCATGCCTATATCCTCAATATATCCGTTTATACGTTTAGACTTCCAGATGCCTGAAGATAGCGGATTTTTGGAGGAAAGTCGAGCAATCTGCTGCAACCTGAAAATGTTTCATTGATGAAATTTCAGTCTATAAAATTTAGTGGACAGCCGTAATCATTTTATATACTGCAAAATCCTCTGCAGATATAGATAGTTAGGTGTCATCTGGCGATATAATTTCAGATATATTACATGGAGAATGGTAGCGGCTGAGGCAACCTATTATCGGTTACTAACTGTTTATTGGTATGTAGATATTTATCGGATAGCAGAAAAGCAAAAACCCCACGCTTTTGGCATGGGGTCTTGGCTTGATTTGATGCCTGGCAGTGTCCTACTCTCGCATGGGGAGACCCCACACTACCATCGGCGCTACGGCGTTTCACTTCTGAGTTCGGCATGGGATCAGGTGGGACCACCGCGCTATGGCCGCCAGGCAAATTCTGTTTCAATCAACCCGCTCGGTATTTCTACCCAGCCAGCCAATCCAATCTCGGAACTTCGCTGAAAATATCTATCTCTCAAATCCAAAACACCTTCGGTGTTGTAAGGTTAAGCCTCACGGATCATTAGTACTGGTTAGCT
>NZ_JBLWEX010000007.1:0-8174 GCF_048323875.1 Yersinia sp. LJYL362 | reverse complement strand
TGGAAATCCAGGCCAGCGAAAAGATGTAGCATAAGCGTTACGCCAGTTTGTGGACATGAACGCGGCGCATTATCAGTGACAATGGGGGGTGGGGAAAAGGAAAATATGACCTTTTTTTGACATGACCTCGGATGAATTCGCCATTTTTAACAACATATGCATGTTATATCAGCAGGTTACTTAGTTTTACTCTATGAGACATTTTCTTACTATAGCTTCCTGAGAGTGGGCGACTTACAATCTCCCGCCGCTAATTTGTCGGTTGAATGAACAAATAGCATGCAGTTTGGCGAGAAAACGGACACTTTTGCAGTGATGATGATTTTACTCAGTGAGGCCCAGTGTGGAACAGTTTGATGTGGTAGTGATAGGCGCAGGTGCTGCGGGCTTGTTTTGTGCGGCTCAGGCCGGGCAAGCCGGGTGCCGGGTACTCTTGGTTGATAATGGCAAAAAAGCCGGGCGCAAGATATTGATGTCCGGTGGTGGCCGCTGTAACTTTACCAATATGTTTATCGAACCCGCAGCCTATCTCTCACAAAATCCTCATTTCTGTAAATCTGCTTTAGCACGTTACACCCAATGGGATTTCATTGACCTGATGAATCGCTATAACATCGCCTGGCATGAAAAAACGCTAGGGCAACTGTTTTGTGATGATTCTGCCCAACAAGTGGTTGAACTTTTACTGAAAGAGTGCGACTTAGGGCAAGTCACGATTCGACTGCGCAGTGATATCCTGTCAGTTGAAAAAAACGAGACGGGTTTCGTGTTACAGGTCAACGAAATGAAAGTGAGCACTCACTCTCTTGTGGTGGCTTCAGGTGGATTGTCTATGCCTGGGTTGGGTGCCTCTCCTTTCGGCTATAAGTTGGCAGAACAGTTTGGTTTGAAAGTATTGCCAACCCGCGCTGCTTTGGTGCCTTTTACCTTGCACAAGCCTTTATTGGATCACTTGCAAACACTCTCAGGTGTTTCAGTCCCTGCGGTGGTGACGGCGGAAAATGGTGTGAGTTTCCGTGAGAGTATTTTATTTACCCACCGCGGTCTTTCTGGCCCAGCTATTTTACAGCTTTCAAGCTATTGGCAGGCTGGCGAGTATGTGAGCATTAACTTACTTCCTGACACTGATTTAGATGTATTTCTGAACAATGAGCGACAAACCCATCCCAATCAAACGTTGAAGAACACATTGGCTCAACTATTACCTAAGCGGTTGGTGGAGTGCTTACAGACGTTGGAGCAACTGCCGGATGTCACCTTGAAGCAGTTAAATGCGCCGCAGCAGGCTGCATTGGTGGCAAACCTGCAACAGTGGCGGGTGCAACCTAATGGTACAGAAGGTTACCGCACCGCTGAGGTCACAATGGGTGGCGTTGATACCCAAGAACTCTCCTCCAAAACAATGGAAGCACATAAAGTGCCTGGGTTGTACTTTATTGGTGAAGTGGTTGATGTCACTGGCTGGTTAGGGGGTTATAACTTCCAATGGGCCTGGAGCTCTGCCTGGGCCTGTGCGCAGGCACTGGCGGCTGTGCAGAGACAATAAAGTTTGTCCGTTAGCACTAAAGTTTGTCTCTCAGCTCATTTTAGGATAATTAAGTTTATCCACTACGGCGCATTATGTGAGTTTTACTTGCGGTATTTCAGGTGGTTATGACATCCAGCATCACATGTTCTGATCGCCACCATTTTGCACGGAGGTAACTACGCTAACAGGATAACTCTCAGCTGTGCCATTACAGCAAGACCCTGACACCGAAGATTACTTTTAACATCTATCATCTTTTGCCATGATTAACACCGCCTGTATTTGAATTTTAAAATTGAGAAACCTCTGAATTGCTTATATATGTACGAGCAATAATCCTAAAATACATGCAGACTAGACCAATTATAAAGTTCTAATGATATTATTCGTAGCTAGACTTTTCCCATAAAAAGGAAAAAACAAATGGATATTGGTTTAAGCTCACGAGAAAGAAATAATAACTATTTTTATGCTATGGCAAAAATAGAAGCGAATAACTTGGTAAACCTTTCAAGAATAGTTTCTTTCAATCATATTCGTGATGCATTTCTGAGGATTAAATTTGAGAATGACATAAAAGAATTCGCAGAAAGGAACCTTACATTTATACGGTATGCAAAAACAGATCTTGAATGTAAGGAAGGGATAGAAAACATAAAACTTGAATGTTATCACATTTCTACACAAGACAGCATGTTGTCCTTAAAACAAGCTAAAGTGTATATATCCGCTAAAATTGAAGAACATGATAAAATCATCGGATATGTAATTGATGGTATAGCTGTAATTGTTGGCGGTTTACAGATGGTCGCCGGAGGTGGAATTCTCCTTGGCTCAATAGCTTCAGGAAATATTGTCGGTACCATCGTTGGTGCTCATTTGATATTAAATGGTGCAAGCAGTATATCAGAAGGGGTTCAGCGGTTAAGAGGTAATAAAAATGCCACCGGTTTTATGCAGGATGCATATATGGGAACGGCTGAATTTTTTGGATTTGAAAGAAAAACCGGTATGTTAGCCTATTATGCGACAGATTTAACAACGTCATTTTATGGTGTCATTAAATTGTCATTAAAACCCGATGCGTGGCGATTGTATAAATATATCCCATCCGATTACTACCGTAAAATAAGTAGTATGGGTAAGCCAGCCCTTGCCATACAAGGTGTTAAGGCTACAAATAAAATAAGAGTTATCGGTAGCACTTATCTGGATGATAATTCAGAGTATGAAAAAAAATAGACAGCAAGGAGGATCATTCCTCCTTATTGGAAAGGTATCTATATGATTTCCATGCCAAGTTAAGTGGCGTTATATAATAAGTCATAAACAAGCCAAAAATCAGAGCGACAAGATAACTGAATATTTCATCCGATGTATAATCATTGAACATCATAAAAATAAGAGGGGTAAATAAAATCACACAAATCAAACACCCTGCCCAAAATCGTTTTTTTAAATCTTCTAGTAAAGTAGAATATGTTTCCGTTTGCGTTTCATCACGCGAAATTATTTTTCGCATATGCGCAATATTCTTGTCCGTGAATCCATGATCCAAAAGTTTATTTTCCATTTCTAACTCTGTCACCGCGTTATCTCCTTATTTCTGCGAAATAGTATTCTATCTTTATATAAGAATTACGTCTAATTAATATTTCGACTGATGAACATTACGGTGCTCGAGATCACTAAACAGAAATCATACTTAGATAGACAAAGATCCATCATAACTGATAGTTATATCTAATCCGTATTCCAGAGCGATACCGAAGATGAAGGAAAGCATCTGAGACAATTTATAGTTTTAACAGTGGCACTGAACCTCGCGACATGCAGTGGGACTTCCCAACGGTAAGCACTGATTAGCATTAACATAAAAAAATCAGCAAAACACTCATGTTTATACTGGATGTGACCTGCTCCCTATGGATTAACACACTCCGATGACCTGCCCCCAGGCTTATGTCAGCCTGGGGTTTTGTTTTCCTGATGTGGCGTAAAGGCTTAGGTGGCGCTATTTAGCTTGCGCCTCAAGAGTGAAATTCTCTTGAACGGCGACTGTTTCTTGAATAGCGACCGTTTCGGTACAAATTTTCGCCACACCATGGCAACCTTCACCATAATGTTCACCTTCCCAACGCCCCACCAGTGCTGCACCAATCGCATTACTCATGACGTTAGTGGCTGAACGGCCCATATCGAGGAAGGGATCAACACCCATTAATAGAATCAAGCCAGCTTCCGGGATATTAAATTGGCTGAGGGTGGCGGCTATAACCACTAATGACGCGCGCGGTACACCTGCCATGCCTTTAGAGGTCAGCATCAGAATTAATAACATGGTGATTTGCTCACCCATGCTCAGATGAATATTACATGCCTGAGCAATAAATATGACGGCAAAAGAGCAATATGCCATTGAACCTACCAGGTTGAAGGAGTAGCCGATAGGGAGCACAAAACTGGCAATTTTGTTAGAAACACCGAACTCTTCCAGTTTTTCCAACGTGCCGGGGAAGGCGGCTTCAGAACTGGAGGTGGTAAAGGCTAACAATGCAGGTTCACTGATACCTTTTATTAATCGCAGAGTACAACGACCAATCAGCAGAATTGAACAGCCAATTAAAATAAGCCACAACAGGCCAAGGGTCAGATAAAACTCACCCATAAAGATACCGGCGCTGACCAAGACACCTAATCCCCGCTCAGAAATCATCGCGGATATGGCGGCAAATACGGTCAGCGGCGCAAATAACATGACATAACCCGTGAGTTTTAACATCAGATGTGCCAGCGAATCTAATACAGAAACAATGGGTTGTGCTTTTTCGCCGATGGCGGAAAGGCTAATCCCCATGAAGATGGAGAATACGACAATTTGTAGGATTTCATTCCGTGCCATCGCATCAACAATGCTGGTTGGAATAGCATGCGAGATAAAGACTTTTGCAGAGAATGGTACCGGTGCAATGCCGTCCACAGCGCTGGCGGTTGCTGCTACGAAGTTAATGCCATCCCCGGGTCTTAGGAGGTTAACCACCACTAAACCGAGCAAAATGGAAATGAATGCTGCGCAAATGAACAGGAACAGCGTTTTTGAGAAAACGCGCCCTAATGTTTTGGCATCACCCATTTTAGCTATCCCAACCACTAATGTTGAGATGATTAACGGGGCAATAATCATTTTGATCAATCGTAGGAATATATCAGTAAAAATAGATATTTCGGATGCGTACGATTTTGCAAAAGCAGGGCTGCTAAAGGAGTTTATTAAAAACCCGACAATAATACCTATTATCAGACCCAATATGATCATTGTGGTCAAATTTTTTGATTTCATAATGATTCCATTTATAAGTAGGGTGGTATTGTTTTTCTAAAGTCATTTAAGGGTGTTACTGATGTTGTGTTTATCGGTATATTGAAAACGGTGCAGGGCGAAGCACATAGCGCAGCACAATGCACCGGATGATTTAGGAAATAAGTTCTACGGTGACAACTAATGAAAAACTACATATTGAACTTAAGCTTCAATAATGGTGCATGTTGCTGAGCGCCATAAACGTCAGTGTCGCCTACAGCGCCAGAGACAAGGCTACGCGGCATGACCACCTTGACGGCATTTGCCGGATCAAACCAAACAATACGATGAACAAGGTCAGGTTCAATTTTATAAAGTTCTGCTATTAGCTCTTTTTTAAATTGGCCGGATTTTTTAATGGATGAATATATATCTTTATCCTTAAACAAAATATCTAGCACTAATTCATATGGCCCGGCATTTTTTGACCTGACGACATGAGCTAAATCTAAAATTGATATATTCATGCCATCACTCCTTCTGCTGTGATATTTTCCAGGCGGAACTTAAAGGCAATCTCTGGCGTATATTCCATTAGGTGATAAATGGAAAATTCATAAACCAGACCGGCCCTAATATCTGATGGGGAAAATGGGAAAGCTAAATTGCCTGCGGTTGCAATCCGGCCAGCATAACCATAATGAAGTAGGGTAGAGCGGGCCAGTGAGCAAATGCTGTCGGCTGTCGCTTGAGAAGGGGCCACAACATCCAGCAGAATACCCAATTCATAAGATGTGGTATCCGGCTCTGGCTCCATTTTTCCCATCACGCCATTTTTGCCGTACAAGTGAAAATTAAGCTGCACTGAGTCTGGCTCGATGCTCAGGTTTTTTTCCACACTTTTGCGCACTTCAAGCAAGATGTTATCGATATCGGCAATCATAATCGAGTCGCGTGTGCCAGCAATACTCAGTGTGCGATAACCGACCGGGCGAGCACCTTCCAGCTTCACGGTGTAGGGCGTATGTTCATGTACCGATCCAGTGACACGCACCTGACCATTACCCATATCTTTAAAGTTACATGCTTTCAGATTCAATGCCCCACCGGGGCCAGGTAAAAAGTAAGGGTCTGATTTTTCATATAATGTATGTGCGGCAGCAGAGGTTTCTGTGAACTGGCGGTTCTTGTTGAAGGTCTTCAATGTAAAACCGGTTTCATCCAGAATACCCATTGCACAGTCAGAACCTGATCCCGGTGTTGCTGCAATGGCCGCGCACTCCAGAATCTTGCCGCAATGTAACGCCAGCCCCTCATCAAACCCCATCATGATAGGGAGCGCGGCAAAGCATGCGGGGTCATAAGCACGGCCACCTAACACCACTTGTGCGCCAGCGCGTAATGCCTCCTGAAAAGGCTCAATTCCCATCTGTGCAACGATATAAGTTGTTGCATCAATGGCTTCATGAGTCAGTTCAGGGACAAAATCCAGCGCCTGAATTTTGCCTGCATCAAGGGCAGCATGAACCGCTTCTTTGCTGACATCAGCAGGAATAACCGCCAGAGTAAAGTTGAGCGACTCCTCTTGGGCAATGTCTAAAATGATTTGGCGACACCATTCCAAATGCGGTGCGGCCCCTGACCCCCCTGCCGTGCCGATAACCACTGGAATCCCCTGTTTCACCCCTGCGGTTATCATATAGCGCAGATCCCGTTTGACCCCCGCCCGATCGGTAAATGGTTTGCCTGAGCCCAGATAGTGCGGGCCGGGATCGGAGGAACCCGCGTCCACGGCGATTAAATCAGGTGACTCCTCCATCGCCCTCATAAAGCTTTCTTCTGGAAATCCATATCCCAGAATGGCTGTTGGCGATAGGATTTTAAAAGTTTTAGACATATCAGTTGGCCTTTGCATTCAGTTGCGCGATGGTGCGAGTCATCTCGTTAAACACAATATTCATCCCTTCATCAAAGCCCATACCCGGTTTGATGAGCATACGCATTGGCCGGGAGGCGAGAGCAACGTGTACGCAAGTGCGGGCGCTGATATCGGTTTCGTTACAAGTACCGCCTTGATACGCTTCCATACCTTTTTTATTGCAGTACAGAACGGCATCAACAATGTTGTGAATACTGCCCAGATCAGGGGTTTTGATCTGCACCATGTGGCAGCTACCTGCATCAGTAAAATCGATGATGTCTTGGTAGGTGTTACACCACTCGTCGGCCACGATTTTGACATTCGAACCCAGTTTTTTCAGGTTGCGGGTGATTTCGGTTAACAAGCGGATTTGGTCTGGTTTATTGCCCGCATCAATCGGCCCTTCGATATATAAATTCAGTTCACCGGCCTGTTCCTGCAAGCTGGCGATGTACTCTGCGCACAGCATCGGGTCCATGTTGAAAATCAGGCCAATAGTGCCGTAAACGTCAATATGTAAATCCGGTTTGTAGCTCGGGTCGACACGCAAATCACTCACGCGTTTAGCTAACCAACTCACATACTCACGCAGTTTTTCGCCATTGCGGCCCAGTTTTTCATCAACATTATTGATAAGGCCATGTGGCAGAACATCCACACCTTTAAGGATCATTTTATCGACGGCGATATAACGGTCGTCACCGCTTTGACCAAACAAGGGGATCGATTTGGCAATTAACGGCAGATGCCATTCATCGCACACCACTTCTGCTTTCAAGCGGCCCGTTGCTAATGCGGTTGCATCCAGTAATGCCTGAGAAAGGCCGTAACGGATGGCCGTATGCAGTGGTTTACCCTCAATAGTCACTTCATCAAAGAAGGCGGCATTCAGACGAAACTCACTGATATCGCGGCCTTCCAGCAGAGGTTTGATATGTTTTTCCAGAAAAGGAACAAAATTTGCAGCGATAAACAAAGGATCACGGCCACCGGCACCCGAGTATTGTACCGCGGCGCAGTCGCCCACAGCGACAGCACCATTCTCTAAGATTAATTGGACGTTGACGCATTCACCCGCCTGACGAATTGCGCTAAATCCCTCAGTTACAGGCTTACCTTGATAGATAAATCCATCCAATTTCGCACCATTTTTGATGGCTTGCTGGTCATCGAAGTAGAAAGATGAGTTACCTGCGGTGAACAGTGCGTGCTTGATTTTCATTATGGTCTTCCTATTAATTTGCTGTGGGATACGGCGTTAATATCGTCAATGATCATTTGGAATGAAGGGATGCGGCCCTCTTCTTTAGCGCGTTCAGCGATAAAATCATGGTGGAGTGCCAGCACATCTTTAGGCAGGGGAACTGAACCGGGATCGAACACGCGGATTGCGCCGTGGTTATCACGGATTGGCATCATCTTGC
>NZ_JBLWEX010000006.1:0-8133 GCF_048323875.1 Yersinia sp. LJYL362 | reverse complement strand
AGCAACGTATTCAGCACTGCCAAGCGTACTGCCACTGATCAAGGTAATGTCAGCCATAAAGAACCCAACCGAAGTAATGAACCGGTATTGTACGCTGTGAATCAGCTGGGATCTACCTGTGGATAATGTGGGTATAGTTATTTAGTGCTCAGGGCACGATGGTACGCATGATGGGGTTTTGCAGGGAAATAAGAGTCTCGGTTGACTGGATCTCATCAATGGTTTGGATCTTGTTGATAAGTACCTGTTGTAGTGCATCTATCGATTTACACATGACCTTAATAAAGATGCTGTAATGGCCTGTGGTGTAATAAGCCTCGACAACTTCTTCTAAACTTTCCAGTTTTTTTAACGCAGAGGGGTAATCTTTGGCACTTTTCAAAATGATGCCAATGAAGCAGCACACGTCATAACCCAGCTGTTTTGGATTAACGTGAACACAAGCTGCGGTGATAATCCCTGCCTGACGCATTTTCTCCACTCGGACATGAATTGTTCCTGGGCTAACACCAAAATTTTTGGCTAATTCCGCATAAGGTGTACGCGCATTTTCCATTAATGCGTTCAGGATGCCACGATCGAGATTATCGATTTGATAAATTTCACTCATATTAACCCCCTTTTTTTATCGATTATCTAATTATAGACACATAAAAATGAATGATTAAAAGTGAAAAGGCAATATTGTTTATTGGATATTGAATTTAACCCTCATTCTGTTGCTTAATCGATGACAAGCCAAACGGCACAACAGACAATTTGCATAATCGACAGCAACGAATTGAGAAAACGACAATGAAAAAGCAATTTATCCAAAAACAACAACAGATCAGTTTTGTAAAATCCTTCTTTTCCCGTCAACTAGAGCAGCAATTGGGCCTAATTGAGGTGCAGGCACCCATCCTGAGCCGTGTGGGTGACGGTACCCAAGATAACCTGTCTGGTTCAGAGAAAGCCGTTCAGGTAAAAGTAAAAAGCTTGCCAGACGCAACTTTTGAAGTTGTTCATTCATTAGCTAAATGGAAGCGTAAAACCTTAGGTCGCTTTGATTTTGGTGCTGACCAAGGAATTTACACCCATATGAAAGCATTGCGTCCTGATGAAGATCGCTTGAGCGCCATTCATTCTGTGTATGTCGATCAGTGGGATTGGGAGCGCGTCATGGGTGATGGCGAGCGCAACCTGGCTTATCTGAAATCCACGGTTAACAAAATCTACGCGGCTATTAAAGAAACCGAAGCAGCGATCAGTGCAGAATTTGATATAAAACCTTTCTTGCCAGAACAGATTCATTTTATCCACAGTGAAAGCCTGCGCGCTAAATTCCCTGATCTGGATGCGAAAGGTCGCGAACGCGCCATTGCTAAAGAGCTGGGTGCTGTTTTCTTGATTGGGATTGGCGGCAAATTGGCTGACGGTAAATCTCATGATGTTCGTGCCCCGGATTATGATGACTGGACCTCTCCGAGTGCAGAAGGTTTTGCCGGGCTAAACGGTGACATTATTGTCTGGAACCCCGTGCTGGAAGATGCTTTTGAAATTTCATCCATGGGCATTCGCGTCGATGCTGAAGCACTGAAACGCCAATTAGCGCTGACATCAGATGAAGATCGTCTGAAACTGGAATGGCATCAATCACTGCTGAAAGGTGAAATGCCGCAGACAATCGGTGGGGGTATTGGTCAGTCCCGTTTAGTGATGTTATTGCTGCAACTACAGCATATTGGTCAGGTGCAATGTGGTGTGTGGGGGGCAGAAGTCAGCGAGAAGGTAGAAGGCTTGCTGTAATTCCCAGCAGATCATCTCTGAATTATTTCAACCCGTTATGGCTTATGCAGCTATAGCGGGTTTTTAACATCATAAACATAAGCGGGTTCTTTCATCTATGCTGTAGGTGGCATAATACTGAGGTATTTCACCTATAAGGTTGTTGACGTTATGGCCCGATTTCACCCTCTTAAACATTACTCACATGCGCGTCCAAGGCTGCTATTATCTGTTGGTGCTGGAATAATCACTTACTTCCTGTTGCCATCACATTTCACTGTATTACTGCGCTTGATGGTGAGTTGGAATATATTTGCGTGGCTCTATTTGTTCTTTTTATGGCTGCAATTATTGCGCAATGATCCGAAAAAAATCAGATTAATAGCTCGTGTGCAGGATGAAAGTGCCAGTATGGTGCTAAGTATTGTTAGCATGGCGTGTTTGGCGAGTATTCTGGTTATTCTGTTTGAGTTAAGCACGGCGAATCAGTTATCGGGTTCTGCCAAAGCATTCCATTTAGTCCTCACAGGAATGACTTTATTGGTCTCGTGGTTATTATTGCCAACCGCTTTTACTATGCATTATGCCCATTTATTTTATTTATCCCGCGATGAGTCAGACGCTGTTCTCCCGTTAATTTTCCCTAAAGAGGTTACTGAGCCTACTTATTGGGATTTTCTTTATTTTTCATTCACTATAGGGGTCGCTTCCCAAACCGCTGATGTCTCGACTGGCACGTCAGATATCCGTCGAGTGGTGCTCTTGCAGTCAGTATTATCCTTTATTTTCAATATGACGATCTTGGGATTATCAATTAACGTCGGGGCTGGGTTACTGAACTAGAATAGTTTCTTAGCGCTTCCAGCGGCGCATTAAACGGCTTTTTAACCCGGTATCAAAGCGCCAGATATGATCGAAAATCCGCATGATACCGGGCTTGCCATAGGCCGACATCGCCACTGCATGGAACCGGTGTTGATGGGCTTGCTGCTGGATTTTAATTTTTCGGATCAGTTCTTCAGGTAAGCGCTGGGCAATGAAATCTGAAATAATCACGGCATCGGCATCATACCAATCTCGTTCTTCCATTTTGCTTAGAGTGCTGGCTAAGCAGGCCGCCAAATCGGTGCCGCCACGAAAATGTTGGCTGAGAAAGCGTATCGCCTGCTCAATACCACTGGCTGATGATAGCTCGTAGTGAATGATTTCTGTCGCGAACAGCATGATGTAACAGCGGCGATTATCCTCCAGCGCAATACGTAGCAGGGCTAGACAGAAAGCTTTGGCACATTGTTCATTGAAGCCACCCATCGAACCCGATGTATCGACACAGACAATAAAGGGGCCGCGAGGTTGTTCGTCATGACTTTTAAGGCTGATAGGGCGCTGTAAGGTTTTTTCCTGCCAATTATCACCTTGTAAGCGATAGGTGAGTAAACGTCGCTCCAGTAAGCGGCGATAAAACTCAAACTCCAGCTCACTCATTCCTAGCATGACCAACTCGGTCGGCAATAATCGTAGAATATCATTGCTCTGGTGAATGCCACTGACCTCTTCTGGCACGGTATCAGGTTGGCGAACCATCACGGTATAAGGTTCAAAGCGGGCATCAGGGGTAGGTTGCGCTTTGGCGGATCGACTGCGCCCCAATTGCTCTGCAAGTTGCTGTAATTCCGGCTGCTGTTGCAGAAAATCGCCATATTGCAGCAATAACTGATAATCACCACGTTGCAAATGCCCCTGGCTCATATCCCAAAGCCGCCCTGCCGCTCCATCATTAGTTGCAAGAATGGGTTCCAAAGCACCACTGAGCGCAAGCCGCTGTTGTAACTCAGCTAAAAGTTGCTCTCGCTCTTGTTCCAGTAGTTGATGATGGATGGTGATGGTTTGTAAGGTTAGGCTGACACGCCAGCGCTGTAAGAAGAGAGTTTGAAAGCTATCACCGGTTTGGGGATTTCTATCTAAATCAGCGGTGTGCAGCAATGTTTTAGCTTGTGTGGCGAAAGGGGAATGCCATTGTTGCAGTTGCACCACAATCTGCGGGAGATGGGCATAAAATAGCGGGCTATCTTCCAATTGACTCTGTTGGTATAAAGCAAACTCGTTTGCCAGACCAGCGGGGACTTTTGCCTCCCGAATTCGCTGTTGTAAGTTTTGCTTCCAGCCGGGGATATCCTTCATTAGTGCCCGTTTAATGCGCGGAAATTTTTCAAAGAATATGGCTAACTGCGGTGAGGCCAGTAACCCCACTACCATCTCTTCGATAAGCTCACTTTCACTTATCGATAGCAGCAAATCCAATGTTGCCAGGCTGAGCATAGATCAATGACCGCGTAGTTTTTGTTGTAGCTGTTTCACTTGCTCAGCCACATTCAATAAGCTGGCTTCTATTTTTGCTAACCAAGAGGACGGCGTAAACAAGCAAGGTTGATGTTGACTGAATAGCCGCCGTTGCTCTGCCAGGCTATTTTCCAATTCCGCCAACTCCACCAGCAGCTCGGAAGGCACACTGGCAGTGGAAGCTCCGGGTTGCGACAGTATTGATGATTGGCGACTGACATCCAGCACCGTGATATGCAGTTGATCATCAACTTCAGCATCAATAGATTGGGCATAACCGACACCATTTAATTTGGCGCGTAAAACCCCACCTTTATTTAACCATTGAGCCAGCGCCTCTTTCTCTATTTGCAGGTGATTGACCTGAATATCATGCAAGCTGAGTGGTTTTTGCAAGAACAGTGTCAGGGTGCTATCAGTAAGATGGTCTGGCAGAGAATATTGCGGTTTACGGCTGAACATACCGCTTTGTTTGGTCACCGTCAGTGCTTGATGGTCACTTTGCTGCTGTTGGTGTTTCAACCATTGAGCATGTATATGCTGGAGCTTCATTAATAGGCTTTGTTGCTGATACCCCTGTTCAGTTAGCAACTGTTCAAGCTGTTGTTGTAGCAATTTAAGCGAACTTAAATCATGCCATAAGCAATCTTTCAGCAAAATTAAGTCTATTGGCGTTATTTCATTTCGTCCGCTGAAGAAGGCGCTAGCTTGCAGTAAACGCAGAGCCTTTTTCCACCGTCGGTCAGAGACATATGGTGCTTGTTCTTGTGCGCTGAGCTGCTGACGTAGCTGAAAAATAAGCTCAAAACAGTTATCCGGTAGAGCTATTTTGTCTATTAAGGGTTGCCACTGATAAAACTCTTCATCGCTGATACTGAGATTTTCAGCTACCGGATTATGATTTTCATTTTGTCGGCTGAGCAGTAATGAGCGGAAGTTCTGCTTTTCTTGCACGCGATCCAGCCATAGGCGGATCAGCATTCGGTCATAAAGCGCTTCCAGGCTGCTGTCTGCATCGGGTAATTCGTTAGAGGCCGTCACCAACAAACGCATCGGGATACTGTCTTCTCGATCACCATTACGAAAGCGTCGTTCGTTAATGGCGGTCAGCAAAGTATTCAGAATGGCTGGACCAGCTTTCCAAATTTCATCCAGAAATACGATTTCAGCTTCGGGTAAATAACCACCAGTCATGCGCTGATAGCGCCCCTCTTCTTTCAGAGCTTGAATAGAGAGTGGGCCAAATACTTCTTCCGGTGTCGAAAAACGGGTCATCAGATATTCAAATGCCCGGGCATTTCTAAAAGCAAATTTTAGGCGTCGAGCAATCAGACTTTTAGCAATCCCCGGTGGGCCGAGCAGGAATACGCTTTCGCCACTCAGTGCGGCCAGCAAACACAAGCGGATAGCTTCCTGTCTTTCATACAGACCACTTTCAAGGGCACTGCTCAAGCGGGAGATTCTTTCTGCTAATTGTGATGATTGCGCCATAATTGCTCTATATATTCCGTTAGTTGATTGATTTTTAACTGATCAGGGGGAATAGATCCTCTTTTTCTTAGTGGTATAGCATTTTTTTCTTAATAGGATAGCTCATTGATTAGTAATATTTTTATATCATCAGCTATTTGTAGTCGATCTATTTTCGTACTTTTTGTTGTTTGATTTAAGAGTAGGCAATCTATTGAAATGGTGCATACTGTGCGCCTTTTGGCAGGCGTATAAGAATACATAACAGGCAGTAGCGATGACTAAGTGCACGCATCGGCTTATGGATGTTCTAGCAAAAAGAAATCAATTATGAGCACAGAACATAAAAAACAATCTTTATCGGCGGTAACCCTGGCTGCAATAGGGGTCGTTTATGGTGATATTGGTACCAGCCCACTCTATACCCTGAGAGAGTGTTTTTCTGGTCATTATGGTTTTGATGTCCGTCCTGATGTGGTATTTGGTTTTTTATCACTGATCTTCTGGATGTTAATTCTGATTGTCTCGGTTAAATATCTGACCTATGTCATGCGCGCGGATAACGCCGGTGAAGGGGGGATTTTAACGTTAATGTCTTTGGCTGGGCGTAATACCTCTTCCAGAGCCACTTCAATTTTGGTTATTCTCGGCTTAATTGGCGGTAGCTTCTTTTATGGCGAGGTGGTTATCACGCCAGCCATATCCGTTATGTCGGCTATCGAAGGGCTGGAAATTGCCGCACCTGCACTTGATCCTTATATTGTCCCTTGCTCGATTGCTGTTTTAACTCTGCTGTTTGTTATTCAAAAACACGGTACCGGTAGCGTGGGTAAATTATTTGCCCCGGTGATGCTGGTTTGGTTCCTGACACTGGCGCTGCTCGGGCTGCGCAGCATTATCGCCAATCCAGAAGTATTGGCTGCACTGAATCCTAAATGGGCAATCAGCTTCTTTACTGAATATAAGTCTGTTTCTTTCTTTGCCCTTGGTGCGGTGGTATTGGCAATTACAGGGGTGGAGGCCTTATATGCAGATATGGGGCACTTTGGTAAATTTCCTATTCGATTGGCGTGGTTTACTGTGGTTTTACCGTCATTGGTGCTGAATTATTTTGGCCAGGGCGCGTTATTATTGAAAAACCCAGAAGCTATCAAAAACCCCTTCTTCCTACTCGCCCCTGACTGGGCATTGATTCCACTGTTAATACTGGCAACGTTGGCGACGGTAATTGCCTCACAGGCTGTTATCTCCGGTGTATTCTCCTTGACCCGGCAAGCCGTCCGTTTAGGCTATTTGCCGCCGATGCGTATTATTCATACCTCGGAAATGGAGTCAGGCCAGATATATATCCCGGTGATTAACTGGACACTGTATCTGGCGGTGGTATTGGTGATTGTCGGCTTCGAACGTTCCAGTAATTTGGCAGCGGCTTATGGCATCGCGGTAACGGGCACGATGGTTATTACCAGTGTTCTGTTCTGCACCGTGGCACTGAAAAACTGGCACTGGAATCGCTTCTTTGTCTACTTCTTGCTGGTGGCATTATTGGTTATTGATGTGCCGATGTTCTCTGCTAACGCATTGAAATTGTTCTCCGGCGGTTGGTTACCACTGTCATTGGGCCTGGTGATGTTTATCATCATGACCACTTGGAAGAGTGAGCGTTTCAGCTTGCTGCGCCGTATGCACGAACACGGTAACTCTCTGGAGGCGATGATTGCCTCATTGGAGAAATCGCCTCCGGTACGTGTTCCTGGCACGGCGGTGTATATGTCTCGGGCGATGAATGTCATCCCGTTTGCATTACTACATAACCTTAAACATAACAAAGTGTTACATGATCGGGTTGTTCTACTGACACTGCGAACTGAAGATGCGCCTTATGTCCATAATGTTAATCGAGTGACTATCGAGCAGCTATCTCCGACATTCTGGCGGGTTGTAGCGAGTTACGGTTGGCGCGAAACCCCGAATGTGGAAGAGATTTTCCATCGCTGCGGTTTGGAGGGGTTACCTTGCCAGATGATGGAAACTTCATTCTTTATGTCCCACGAGTCACTTATCCTGACCAAGCGGCCGTGGTATTTGTTCTTGCGCGGCAAGTTGTTTGTGGCCCTTAGTCGTAATGCGCTGCGCGCAGCCGATCAGTTTGAGATCCCACCGAATAGGGTCATTGAGCTAGGGACGCAGGTAGAGATTTAACTTAGAAGGCCGTTAAACATAACGGCCTCAGATCGCTGACAAACCCTAAGTATTCGATCTTGCAAGGTGAAGGCAGGTAGAAGAGTAAAGCGTCCGCGCCAGGGACGGCGCGAGTCGAGCTCCCAGGGAAGCTTGTTTTAACAAAAGAAGTGTGGCGTCTTTACGATCCGCCTGTTTTCACCGTTACGGGCACTTTAACCTCACCTTTTTTACATTCATCATTCCATTTTTCATTTGTTCAGCGAAACGTTTCGATGGCGATCACAATTTCATCAAATTGGGTTTGCCTTCTGCTGCCATTTTTCTAAACTCAGTATCAGCGAAACGTTTCGCTGTTGGAGTAGAAAATGAAAA
>NZ_JBLWEX010000005.1:0-8046 GCF_048323875.1 Yersinia sp. LJYL362 | reverse complement strand
CGGCAATTTGTAACGCTTTGGCTGAAAATGCGGTGGTGTATTTTTCGAAAATAGCTCGCCTGTCCAATAAGATACGCATAAACATCGCGGCACCGATGGTGTTAGTTATCATCATGGGCAAGGCAATATTCTCAACCAATTCGACCGCTTCATGGAAGGGGCGCGCCACTGCCAGAATAATCAACATTTGCAGGACTTCGGCCACCAAGGTAATAGCGGCGACAACCAAGGGCTGGAATAACAGGTCAAGGCGATTTTTGCGGATCAGATAGCTATGGAGTAGCCCGCCTAATAACCCTTCGGTGATGGTAGATAACATACAGGCGGTGGCGGTCATTCCTCCCATGGAGTAGCGATGTAACCCCCCGGTCAGACCCACCAGAAAACCGACTGATGGCCCCCCCAGCACGCCACCCAATACGGCACCGATAGCGCGGGTATTGGCGATGGAGTCATCAATATGCAAACCAAAGTAGGTTCCCATGATGCAAAACATGGAAAACGTGAGGTAGCACACCAGTTTATGGGGCAACCTAATGGTAACCTGCATTAAGGGGATAAATAGCGGTGTTTTGCTCAACAGATAGGCGATGACCAGATAGACACACATCTGTTGTAAAAGGGAAAAAATCAGTTCGACCTGGCTAACGCCCATGTTGGATGACCACTGTTATTACTAAGATTATTTATTGCTGCCGCTATTGTAGCCAGATTTCTCGCCCGAGAAGTTAGCCCGCCCCTTGTTTTAACAAAAAAGCCCTATGGGGCTTAAAATCGTGTCAGCTGGTTGTTTTGCTCATTTCGTCTGGCGAGTATCACAGTTTCTTTGTGCGACTCATAACGGCATTTCCATCATATATGTGTTTCTTGCACAGCTTAATCTTCTTTTTTTTCACTTATTTGCGTGAGAAAAAATTTCATTAATCATAAGCCAATTTTTTTAGCTCTCATTGACTATGCTTATAGTTTGGGTGAGAAAAATCCTATAACTAAGTGCGCAATCATAAAGGCAGGTTAAGGCATTAAGTCTGTTTATTGACCTTGATCATGCCTAATACATTAAATGGATTGCATGATTAATATGCTGAACTTTAGCTGTGTATTTAAAATTCTGCATAAAATCATGATGTTAATCAAAGGAAGAAGATATGCCAGTACTTCCCGACCGTCAGGTGATTAATCAGATTATTTCCGGCCATTATGCCGACCCTTTTTCCGTTTTGGGTATGCACCAAACTGAGCGGGGATTACAGGTATGTGCGTTGTTACCGGATGCCAAAGAGGTATGGTTGGTTGAAACAGAAACTGGGCGAAATATCGTTCAACTTCAGAGTGAAGATCCGCGTGGTTTCTTTATTGCCAAAATCCCCCAGCGTAAAAAACCTTTCCGTTATCAGTTAGCCGTTACGTGGCAAGAAAGCCCACAAATCATCGAAGATCCCTACCGATTTGGCACACTATTGCAGGATATCGATACCTGGTTATTAGCAGAGGGTACCCATCTACGCCCTTATGAACGCTTAGGGGCGCATTTGATGAGTCTGGATGGGGTGCCGGGGGTCAGTTTTGCGGTTTGGGCACCGAATGCTCAACGTGTTTCTGTGGTGGGGGAATTTAATTTTTGGGATGGTCGCCGCCATCCTATGCGGTTACGGCGAGAAAATGGTATTTGGGAGTTATTTCTGCCCGGCGTGCAAACGGGGCAGTTGTATAAGTTTGAGATAATAGATTGCCATGGTCAGGTGCGGTTAAAAGCGGATCCCTACGCCTTTAAAGCCCAGATGCGGCCAGAAACAGCCTCATTGATCAGTCCGTTGCCCGATGTGGTCGAAAATACTCCCGCCCGACAAAAAGCCAATGACTTGCGTTCACCTATTTCTATTTATGAAGTCCATCTTGGTTCGTGGCGACGCCATACCGACAATAACTTTTGGCTCAGTTATGGCGAATTAGCCGATCAATTGGTCGAATACGTCAAATATATGGGCTTTACCCATGTGGAATTGCTGCCCATTAATGAGCATCCGTTTGATGGTAGTTGGGGCTATCAACCGCTGGGGTTATACGCACCGACTCGCCGGTTCGGCACACCACAAGATTTCAAAGATTTTGTCGCCAAATTCCATGAGGCCGGAATTAACGTCATCCTTGACTGGGTTCCGGGTCATTTCCCCAGTGATGAGCATGGTTTATCGACGTTCGATGGAACCGCATTATATGAATATGCCGATCCGCGCGAAGGCTACCATCAGGACTGGAATACCCTGATTTATAACTATGGTCGCAATGAAGTTCGCAACTATTTAGCGGGAAATGCATTCTACTGGATGGAGCGTTTTGGTATTGATGCATTACGTATTGATGCTGTTGCTTCAATGATTTACCGCGATTACAGCCGTGCCGAAGGGCAATGGGTGCCCAATTATTACGGTGGGCGCGAAAATCTGGAGGCGATCGCCTTCTTGCGTTACACCAACCACACCATCGGTGTTGAGCGCTCCGGCGGTGTCACTATGGCTGAGGAGTCTACTGACTTCCCAGGGGTGACATTACCTCCTGATTCGGGGGGATTGGGCTTTAACTACAAGTGGAATATGGGCTGGATGCATGACACGCTCAATTACATGCAATGTGATCCTGTTCACCGCAAATATCATCATAATTTAATGACTTTCGGTATGTTATACGCCTATACCGAGAACTTTATTTTACCGATCTCTCACGATGAAGTGGTTCATGGCAAACGTTCAATCCTTGATCGTATGCCAGGTGATGCATGGCAGAAATTCGCTAACTTGCGGGCCTATTATGGGTTTATGTGGGCGCATCCAGGCAAAAAATTGCTGTTTATGGGATGTGAATTCGCTCAAGGGCGTGAGTGGAATTTCGATACCAGTTTGGACTGGCATTTGCTGGATGACGAAAACGGTTGGCATAAGGGAGTGCAGCGCTGGGTTCGCGATCTTAATCATTGTTATCAGCAACATGCGCCACTCTATGAGTTGGATTACCAACCGGCTGGCTTTGAGTGGTTGGTGGTGGATGACCATGAAAACTCGGTATTTGCTTTCCTGCGCCGTGACGCTAATGGTAACGAACTGATTGTTATTAGTAATTTCACGCCAGTCCCACGTTATCACTACCGCGTAGGTGTCCCGCAGAGCGGGCATTATCGCGAAGTGTTGAACTCTGATTCAGCGTTCTATCGTGGCAGCAATATGGGTAATCAGGGCGGTATTCATAGCCACCCAGTGGGCAGCCATAATCACAATCACTCTTTGCTACTCACTCTGCCACCACTGTCGACCATTTATCTGGCGCGGGAGGGGTAGGATGACGACTCTGACGAGTGGCTCCCCGACGCCAATGGGTGCTCATTTTGATGGTGTCGGGATCAATTTCACTCTGTTTTCAGCTCATGCAGAGCAGGTTGAACTGTGTCTGTTTGATGATAATAACCAGGAGCTGCGGATACCGTTACCGGCCCGCAGTGGGGATATCTGGCATGGCTATCTTCCCGGAGGAAAGCCGGGGCAGCGCTATGGTTACCGTGTCAGTGGGCCATTTAACCCGCAACAAAGCCACCGTTTTAATCCCAACAAGCTATTGATAGACCCTTGTGCTCTTGCGTTAGATAGCAAAGTGGGTGATGACCCCAGCTTACAGGGTGGGGTGAGTCAGCCCGATTATCGCGACAGTGCTGCTGTCGCTCCAAAGTGTATTGTGGTCCATGAAGAATATGATTGGCAGGGGGATCACCGACCAACCATTCCTTGGGGCAATACCGTCATTTATGAAGCTCATGTACGCGGCCTCACTCAATTGCACCCAGATATTCCGGCAGATCTGCGTGGCACGTACGCCGGTTTGGCTCATCCAGCCATGATTCAATACTTGCAACAACTGGGTATAACGACGTTGGAGTTGCTACCAGTGCAATTCCATATTGATGAGCCACGGTTGCAGAAGATGGGGCTGAGTAATTATTGGGGTTATAACGTACTCGCTCCCTATGCAGTTGACTCGGATTATGCTTCTGGCCGTGAAGGGATTTCCCCGCTGCAAGAGCTACGTGATGCGGTTAAAGCGCTGCATAAAGCCGGTATTGAAGTGATTTTGGATGTGGTATTCAACCACAGTGCAGAGCTGGATGTGTTTGGCCCCACTCTGTGTCAGCGTGGGATCGACAATGCCAGCTACTACTGGCTCACCCCTGAGGGTGAATACGACAACATGACTGGTTGTGGCAATACATTGCGCCTTAGCCAACCTTATGTGATGCAGTGGGTGCTTGATTGCCTGCGTTACTGGGTCGATCGCTGCCATATTGATGGTTTCCGCTTTGATTTGGGGACGGTTTTGGGGCGCTCACCGGCTTTCGACCAACATGCTCCTTTGTTTGCCGCACTGGCGGCTGATAAACAGCTTTGTCATTGCAAGATGATTGCAGAGCCTTGGGATATCGGCTTGGGAGGTTATCAATTGGGTAACTTTCCCACCGGTTTTAGCGAATGGAATGACCAATATCGTGATGCCATGCGCCGCTTCTGGTTACGCGGCGATTTACCTTTGGGGCAATTCGCCCAGCATTTCGCAGCATCCAGCAATTTATTCAAACATTGGGAGCGTTTGCCTTCCGCCAGTATCAATCAAATCACCGCCCATGATGGTTTTACTCTGCAAGATTTGCTGTGTTTTAACAAAAAACACAACCAAATCAACGGAGAAGAAAACCGTGATGGCAGTGATAACAATCTGAGCAATAATTTTGGTAGTGAAGGTTTGGTGGCGGATGACGCTATCTGGCAACGGCGCAAAGCGTGCCAGCGCGCATTACTGACCACTTTGTTACTTTCACAGGGTACACCGATGTTGCTGGCTGGCGATGAACACGGCCATAGTCAGCAAGGCAACAACAATGCGTATTGTCAGAACAACATTCTCACCTGGCTAGACTGGGGGAGCGCAGATCGAGAATTAACGGCATTTACTGCTGAACTTATTCGGCTACGCCAGCAGATTCCAGCCCTGATTAAAGACTCATGGTGGGAAGACGGCGATGGCAATGTGCAATGGCTGGATAGTCAGGGGCAAACGCTGAGTGATGGGGCTTGGGAGCAGGGTTGTCAGAAACAACTACAAATACGGTTATCTCAGCGCTGGCTGGTGGTGATTAATGCCACTGATCAAGCGTGTGAAATGCATTTACCTGTGGGGGAATGGGTGGTGATTCCTCCTTTTGAGCCGTCAGAGCATACGGAACCATTAACCGTATGGAATGGGTCTGCACATACCGTTTGCGTGCTCACACAGAAATTTTAAGGAGTCTTCATGGTTAAGTTTGAGAACAAAGACCCACTGATGTTAGCTCGATTATTGCCGAATAAATCTGTTGCGCTGATTCTGGCGGGTGGCCGTGGTTCACGGCTGAAAGATTTAACGGCGACCCGTGCTAAACCCGCAGTTCATTTTGGCGGCAAGTTTCGCATTATTGATTTTGCTCTTTCCAACTGTCTGAATTCGGGTATCCGGCGTATTGGCGTGATAACGCAATATCAGTCACATAGCTTGGTTCAACATATTCAACGTGGTTGGTCATTCCTCAATGAGGAAATGAACGAATTTGTCGATTTATTGCCAGCCCAACAGCGCCTGAGCACTGAGCAGTGGTACAAAGGAACCGCAGATGCTGTTTATCAGAATCTGGATATTATCCGTCGCTACAAAGCGGAACATATCGTCATTCTGGCGGGTGACCATATTTACAAGATGGATTACTCCCGCATGTTGCTCGACCACGCCGAGAAAGGGGCTGAGTGTACTGTGGCGTGTATTCCAGTCCCCATCACCGAGGCCACTGAATTTGGTGTTATGGAGGTTGCCGAGGATTATCAGATAACCGCTTTCTATGAAAAACCGGCTAATCCTCCTGCGATGCCGGGCCGCCCGGATATGGCCCTCGCCAGCATGGGCATCTACATTTTCAATACTGATTATCTGTTTAAATTATTAGAAGAAGATCAGAAAACGCCCGGCTCCAGCCATGATTTTGGTAAAGATATCATCCCCAAATTGACTGAGCAAAGAGTGGCCTGGGCACATCCATTCGACCTTTCCTGTGTGACCTCTAATGCTGAACTGCCGCCTTACTGGCGTGATGTCGGGACGCTGGATGCCTACTGGCGTGCCAACCTCGATTTGGCATCGGTGACGCCAGAGCTGGATATGTATGACCGCGATTGGCCTATTCGGACTCATATGGAGCCGCTGCCGCCTGCCAAGTTTGTGCAGGACCGTTCCGGTAGCCACGGTATGACCATGAACTCGTTGGTTTCCGGTGGCTGCATTGTTTCCGGTTCGGTGGTGGTGCACTCAGTGCTATTCCCTCGGGTGCGGGTGAACTCGTTTTGCACCATTGATTCCACATTACTGCTGCCGGATGTACATATTGGCCGTTCGTGCCGCCTGCGCCGCTGCATTATTGACCGAGCCTGCCAGATACCCGAGGGGACGGTTATTGGGGAAAACGCCGAAGAAGACAGCAAGCGTTTTTATCGCTCTGAGGGCGGGGTGGTGTTAGTGACCCGTTCGATGCTGGCCAAGCTTAAAAGTGAATAGGAAAAATGATGCGGGTTCTACACGTATGTTCTGAGCTGTTCCCGTTGTTAAAAACCGGGGGATTGGCTGACGTTGTTGGTGCTTTACCTGCCGCTCAAATTGCTGAGGGGGCCGATGTCAGGGTTATGCTGCCGGGGTTCCCTGACTTACGCCGTGGCATCCCAGACACGGTTTTGGTCAGGGAGATTGATACCTTTGCTGGCCGTGTTTCATTACGTTATGGCCATTATCAAGGGATTGGTATTTACCTGATTGATGCACCAGGTCTCTATGACCGGGCAGGAAGCCCGTATCACGACCCATCTTTACATGCTTATGCTGATAACTATCGCCGTTTTGCATTACTGGGATGGATGGCTTGTGAACTGGCTTGTGGCCTGGATGGTTATTGGCGTCCAGAGGTAGTGCATGCCCATGATTGGCATGCCGGGCTAGCTTGTGCTTATCTCGCGGCACGTGGCCGCCCGGCACGTTCAGTATTTACCGTCCATAATTTGGCTTATCAAGGGCTGTTCTCGGGGCACCATTTGGCTGAAATACAGCTACCAGCCGCATTTTTCCAAATGTATGGGCTGGAGTTCTATGGCCAAATTTCCTATCTGAAAGCCGGACTGTTCTTTGCTGACCATGTCACCACCGTTAGCCCGACTTATGCCAAAGAAATTACCCAACCTGCCTTTGGTTACGGCATGGAGGGGTTGCTACAAGAGCGGGCCAGTCAGGGGCGATTGACCGGGATCCTCAATGGAGTGGACAGTGATATCTGGGACCCAAAAACGGATGCTTTACTCCATGCCCGCTATGATGCAGAAAACCTGCAAAAGAAAGCGATAAATAAAACACACCTGCAAACTACGATGGGGTTAGAGGTGACGGAGAAGAAACCTATTTTTGCCGTGGTCAGCAGGCTGACGGAGCAAAAAGGGTTAGATTTGGTGCTGGAAGCGTTGCCCGATTTACTGCAATTGGGAGGGCAATTGGCTGTTCTGGGGGCGGGTGATGCCATTTTACAAGAGGCATTCCTGGCGGCTGCGGCAGACTATTCCGGTCAGGTTGGGGTACAAATAGGCTATCACGAGGCATTTTCACACCGAATTATTGCCGGTGCGGATGTGATTCTGGTGCCCAGCCGTTTTGAACCTTGTGGGCTAACACAGTTGTATGGCTTGAAGTATGGCACTTTGCCACTGGTCCGGCATACGGGCGGGTTGGCAGATACCGTGGTGGATTGCGCGCTGGAAAATCTGGCAGACGGCAGTGCCTCGGGGTTTGTGTTTGATGAATGCGATGCACAAGCATTGGTGCGGGCGATTCGCCGTGCTTTTGTTCTGTGGAGCCGACCAAAACATTGGCGTCACGTTCAGCGCCACGCGATGGGGTTGGACTTTGGTTGGCAAGTAGCAGCGGCAGACTATCTGTCACTTTATC
>NZ_JBLWEX010000004.1:0-8032 GCF_048323875.1 Yersinia sp. LJYL362 | reverse complement strand
AAAAAGCAATCTAAAGCGTAGATTCCTATGCGCTAGTTTTGTAATGAGCACAATTTTCTTCGTTTACCGCTGTTTTCAGCGGGAAATCTTTACTCACATCACGCCGGTTAACATCACAGCGCGAAATATACCCTTCGGACTTGAAGCCGCAGGGTTGTTAGCTGCGCGCGCTCACCCGAATCACTGACTTGAGTAAGCTCATCGAGATTCGTTTACTGGCCGCCTACCTGTAACTCCAATCACTTTGGGTGTGACATTTAGCGGCCTGGGAAACCCGGTGGCATCATACCTTTCATGCCACGCATCATTTTGGCCAAACCGCCATTTTTCATTTTTTTCATCATGCGCTGCATTTCGTCGAACTGCTTGAGTAAGCGGTTAACATCCTGCACTTGCACACCAGAACCGGTGGCAATACGGCGCTTACGTGAACCTTTAATGATTTCTGGCTTGGCGCGTTCTTTCAGCGTCATCGAGTTGATGATAGCCTCCATCCGCACGGTCACCTTGTCATCCATCTGCGATTTCACGTTATCTGGCAACTGGCCCGCACCCGGCATTTTACTTAACATGCTGGCCATACCGCCCATATTGCGCATTTGCTTCAGTTGATCCAGGAAGTCATTGAGATCGAAGCCATCTCCTTTTTTCAGCTTCGTAGCCAGTTTTTCCGCTTGTGCGCGGTCAACTTTGCTTTCGATATCTTCAATCAGCGATAGGACATCGCCCATCCCCAGAATACGTGAAGCCACGCGATCGGGATGGAACGGTTCAAGCGCATCTGACTTTTCACCAACACCGAGGAATTTAATCGGCTTACCGGTGATATGACGGATAGATAACGCAGCACCGCCACGGGCATCACCATCAACTTTGGTCAGCACGACACCGGTGAGCGGTAGCGCTTCGTTAAATGCTTTCGCTGTGTTGGCCGCATCCTGACCGGTCATGGCATCCACGACAAACAAAGTTTCAACCGGGTTAATCGCGGCATGAACTTGTTTGATTTCGTCCATCATCGCTTCATCGACGTGCAAGCGACCGGCGGTATCGACAATCAGAACATCATAAAATTTAAGCTTCGCCTGCTGTAGAGCACGATTGACGATATCAATCGGTTTTTCCTGTACATCAGACGGGAAGAAATCAATGCCAACACCCTGAGCCAGGGTTTCTAACTGTTTGATCGCCGCGGGGCGATAAACGTCAGCAGAAACCACCAGCACTTTTTTCTTCTGTTTTTCTTTAAGGAACTTACCCAGCTTGGCCACACTGGTGGTTTTACCCGCACCTTGCAAGCCAGCCATTAACACCACTGCTGGCGGTTGTGCTGCCAGATTCAGTTCGTTATTGACCTCGCCCATGGCAGCAATAAGTTCATTTTTAACGATTTTGACGAATTCCTGCCCTGGCGTGAGGCTCTTATTGACCTCATGCCCGACAGCGCGCTCTTTTACCCGGTTAATAAAATCACGAACTACCGGTAGCGCTACGTCAGCTTCCAGTAACGCCATGCGGACTTCACGCAGCGTTTCTTTAATATTTTCTTCTGTCAGCCGGCCACGGCCGCTGATATTGCGCAGTGTGCGCGACAATCGATCAGTTAAGTTCTCAAACATGGTCTTTTACTCAACATGGAAACAGGCCGCTCTGGCGACACCTCTGACGACACAATGGGGGCGATTATAACACAAAGCCTAAACGATCTCTGCCCTCACATCGGAGAACGGTTGGAGAGGAACGCGCTCGACGTTATACTGGCTATCTAATTCACTTAGCCGATGCCCATATAACGCTATGCCCGTGTTCTCCATTTTGGCTTTGATCGCCTATTCGCTCAGCCTGGGCTTGATTGTCCCCAGTCTGGTGCAGAAAAATAGTGCTTACCGGCGGTTAGCGCTGGTTTCTGCCGTCGTGGCGCTAGTGTGCCATGCTATTGCTCTGAAGCATCAGATTTTTGATGTCGGCGGTGGCCAAAACCTCACTTTATTGAATATCGGCTCTATTGTCGGGCTGATGATCTGCACGATAATGACTATCGTCGCCTCACAAGGTCGTGGCTGGTTCTTGCTGCCGATAGTTTATAGTTTTGCCATGATCAATCTGGCACTGGCCAGTCTGCTCCCTGGTGAGTTTATCACCCATCTGGAAGCCAGCCCGGCCATTTTCGTTCACATTGGGCTAGCCCTCTTTGCCTACGCCACTCTTATCATCGCAGCACTGTATGCCCTACAGTTGGCTTGGCTCGATTATCAGTTAAAAAATAAGAAAATCACCTTTAATACTGATATGCCGCCGTTGATGAGCATTGAGCGAAAAATGTTTCATATCACCCAAATTGGCGTTGTCTTGCTGACCCTAACGCTGTGTACTGGCCTGCTTTATATGGATGATATATTCAGTAAAGAAAACGTCCATAAAGCAGTGTTATCGATCATGGCTTGGTTTGTTTACATCGTTTTATTGTGGGGGCATTACCATGAGGGCTGGCGCGGGCGCAGAGTGATTTGGTTCAGTTTTGCAGGCGCATTTTTGCTGACTCTGGCTTATTTTGGTAGCCGCCTGCTACAGGAAATCATGGTCTCTTAGCCGTTATTACAATCATCCACACATAGCCCTGTTGAATCCGCAGGGTCTTCATTGTTATTAAGGAACACTGTGTTGGATCATGTCTCAACTAGCACTCTGATCATCATTCTGGTCATTATGGTCGTGGTTTCGGCTTATTTCTCAGCTTCAGAAACCGGCATGATGACACTCAATCGCTACCGTCTACGCCACTTATCCAAGCAAGGCAACCGCGCCGCACGTCGGGTTGAGAAACTCTTGCGCCGCCCTGACCGCCTGATAAGTTTGGTATTAATCGGCAATAATCTGGTCAATATTCTGGCCTCCGCGCTGGCAACCATTGTGGGTATCCGGCTATATGGCAATGCCGGAGTCGCCATAGCCACCGGCGTATTAACTTTTGTAGTCCTCATTTTTGCTGAAGTGATGCCGAAAACCATCGCCGCCCTTTATCCTGAGCGTGTGGCGTTCCCCAGTAGCGTTTTGCTGGCCCCGTTACAAAAAATCATGCTGCCACTGGTGTGGTTACTCAATACCATCACTCGTGGGTTAATGCGCTTGTGTGGTATCCGCGGCAATGTCCACAGTAGTGATGCAGTGAGTAAAGATGAATTGCGCAGTATTGTGAATGAATCGCACTCACAAATTTCTCGTCGTAATCAAGATATGTTGATATCCGTGCTGGATCTGGAAAAAGTCACGGTCAGCGACATAATGGTCCCGCGTAATGAAGTGGTCGGCATTGATATCAATGATGATTGGAAATCCATAATGCGGCAGCTAACTCACTCGCCACATGGCCGTATCGTTTTATATCGCCAATCATTGGACGATGCTATCGGTATGCTGCGCGTGCGGGAAGCCTATCGCCTGATGACGGAGAAAAAAGAGTTCAATAAAGAGAACCTGTTACGAGCTGCGGATGAAATCTATTTCATTCCCGAAGGCACGCCGTTAAATGTGCAATTGGTGAAATTCCAACGCAATAAAGAGAAAGTCGGCATGATTGTCGACGAGTATGGTGATATTCAAGGATTAGTGACCGTTGAAGATATTCTGGAAGAGATCGTCGGCGACTTCACAACGTCAATGTCCCCTAGCCTGGCAGAAGAGGTCAATCCGCAGAGTGATGGTTCAGTACTGATTGATGGTAGCGCCAATGTGCGCGAACTGAACAAGGCATTCAACTGGTCACTTCCTGTCGACGCCCGCACTATCAATGGCATGTTACTGGAAGAACTCGAAGAGATCCCACAGGTAGATGCACAGGTTCGTGTTGGAAATTATCTGATTGAGGTGCTGGACGTACAGGAAAACATGATTAAGCGAGTGAGAGTGACACCTATCCTGCCTGATAGCCAGGCTAGATAAACCCCTCTTTTCCGGTAAGTTTTGATGAATAAAAAAAGACGCCTTATCAGCGTCTTTTTTGCATTTGCCTTGCAAAAACTAGATATGCAATTCAGCCAGTTTATCTTTCGGTAATGCCAGTTCTTCGTTGTGATTGATACGGACATCGCGCTTGATAATATCTTTGGCAATATTCTGCGCCTCTTCCAGCGAATGCATATGGTAAGTACCACACTGATATTCGTTCAATTCAGGAATTTTTCGCTGGTCGGTCACTTTCAATACATCGGCCATCGCGGCTTTCCAGGCATCAGCAACGCGTTGCTCATCTGGCGTACCAATCAGGCTCATATAGAAACCGGTACGGCATCCCATTGGGGAAATATCGATAATCTCCACACCATTACCATTGAGATGGTTACGCATAAATCCGGCAAACAAATGCTCAAGTGTATGAATCCCTCGTTCCGGCATCACTTCTTTATTTGGCACACAGAAGCGTAAATCAAATACAGTTATCTCGTCACCATGAGGAGTTTTCATCGTCTTAGCAACACGCACAGCCGGTGCATTCATGATGGTATGGTCTACGGTAAAGCTATCCAATAATGGCATTTAGTCACCTCCTCATAAAAAAATAATTTTTATTCGATCTTTTTTTCGCAATCCGTGAAACTTTTTTCTACACCGCGCGTCTTAATATGTGAAAGACGCGCATTTGTTATCATCATCCCTGTTATCAGAGATGTTAATTTGGCCACAGCAATGTGGCCTTTTCTTTTTATTGGCCGCCGTGAAGCACCAAATACTCTTCAAAGCTTAGCTTATCTTTGAGTTCTAGCTCGCGTTGACGCACCCAAGAAGCAGCGCCCTCTTCAGATAATTGCTCTTCAGTTAACAATTCCAACGGTTCATTTTGCAGCATTTCCCTGTAACGCTCGGCGAGTTCAAGGCCAACACCACCAATACCGCCTTCTTTCATCGCCTGCAAAATACGTGCAGAGAACGTCAGGCTCGGATCATCAAAGGACGCGACAAGCTCATCACAGACCTGTTGATAATCGGTGCTATCTTTACCATCCAATACTTCTGCAACGCGGCGCAAATCTGCAAACAGGTCCTTACCCACCTTTTCCAGCGGCTCACGGGTGTCGTTACATCCCATCCCGATAGTCTGCCCCGGTTTACGCCCTTCCAAAATAACCCGATTCCAGTTTTTACGGGTACACAGCAATTCATCGCTGCTCATTTCAGGCGCATCTGCCAACACACACCAAATCAAGAATAAATCGAGGAACCGCGCTTGTACTGCATCAACACCAATGGGTGAGAATGGGTTGATGTCTAAGGAACGGACTTCAATATATTCAATACCACCACGCAACAATGCATCAGATGGCGATTCCCCCGCTCGGGTAACCCGCTTAGGTCGAATCGGAGCATAGAGTTCATTTTCAATCTGCAACACATTGGTGTTCAATTGCAGATGACGCTCACCGTCTTTTAGCCCCAATGCTGCATATTCTTCTGATGGTGTTTGAATTGCGCGCTTCAGCCCTGCCACATAGGTATGCAGGTCATTAAAAGTAATACCTAAATTGCTTTGTGATTTATTGGTATAACCCAAATCACTCAGGCGCAATGAAGTGGCATACGGTAAATAACACATTCCTTTATCATTACGCTCAAACGGTAATGCCGTTTCACGTCCTTGCAGGAATGACGCACAAATGGCCGGTGAAGCACCAAAAAGATAAGGGATGACCCAACCAAAGCGATAATAATTACGGATCAGGCGGAAATATCCCGCTGAAATCTCTTCCTTGCCACTTTTCTCATCGGTAACACCCGCCCACGCTTGCCAAAATTCCAGTGGCAAAGAGAAGTTATAGTGCACACCGGAAATAGTTTGCATTAAGGCCCCGTAACGGTTTTTTAAGCCCTCACGGTAAAGTGTTTTGAAACGGCCAATGTTAGAAGAACCGTATTTAGCCAGCTCAATATCCTGCTCAGCGCCAATAAAGCAAGGCATGCTAAGTGGCCACATGCGCTCGTCACCTAGCTTGCGTGCGGTATAGCGGTGAATATCACGCAAAAAAGTCAGCAGATGGTCGATATCGCCATCCACTGGAGTAATGAATTCCAGCAATGCCTCTGCAAAGTCGGTGGTAATCCACTGATGTGTCAGGGCTGCACCCAATGACTCTGGGTGGCCTGTCGAGGCTAATTGGCCATCGGCAGTCACTCTCAATGTTTCCCGCTCAATGCCGCGGCGGATACCTTTCAGGGCTTTAGGGTGCGCTTCCAGCCAAGTCAGCGCGTGTGATACATCCGGGATCAAATCGACCTCCCGCTCTTGAAAACCATAACTCGCCAGCATACTGAAACTGCATAGATGTGACTACGTAAGTTTGTCACATTCTTTACTGCCACCAGGCAATTCCTTGTAACGTAATTACCGTTAACACGATATAACGCAATGCTTTTCCCAAACACAGAAAAAAAGCCACAAGACCCCAAGGCATACGCAACCAGCCTGCCAACACACACATCAAATCGCCCACTACCGGTAGCCAACTCAATAACAGAGCTGCCGGACCAAAACGTTGAAGCCAGCCAAGAGCTGTACTCATCCCACGTTGTGGCTTTAGTTCCGGTAATAAACGGCCTATAACAACGTTCGTTAGCCCCCCAAGGGTATTTCCGACAGTGGCAGACAACACCAGCATCATGGCCGGCGCACTACTTGCCGTTAAGAGGGTGACCAACAGAATTTCAGAATTTCCGGGTAAGAGTGTCGCGCTGAGAAAGCTACTCCCAAATAATGAGGCAACCGCTAGCGTACTACTCACAGTAGACGCACATCAACTATTGCCATATTCGCCCTTTTTGCCGCCTCAACACCGAAATCAGCATCTTCAAAAACCACACACTTCTGTGCAGGTACGCCAAGTAACTGTGCGCAGCGCAAGAATGTCTCAGGCTCTGGCTTATGTTGGGTGACATCGTCGGCACCGACAATAACATCAAAATAGTCACGTAAGCCCAAGTGGCGTAAAAGCAGCTCTGCCATGGCGTGTTCG
Organism: Yersinia sp. LJYL362; assembly: GCF_048323875.1. NCBI lineage: Bacteria > Pseudomonadati > Pseudomonadota > Gammaproteobacteria > Enterobacterales > Yersiniaceae > Yersinia > Yersinia sp. LJYL362. The sequence continues at coordinate 1,031 of NZ_JBLWEX010000004.1, read as the reverse complement.
CTTCCAGTACCGACGGCCATAGGTTTACGCCCATAGTAGGCTTTAACGACGTCTATGAGCGGCAGAGGCTTCACATTATCCAATAGCAGTGATTTAAACAGTGTTGTTTTCTCAGCGGCCAATACATGGGGATCTAAGTCCGATTGATTATTTTCAATGATTACGCGGGCAATTTTCCACGTCGGAGCCCCATTCAAAGCCACTAATGCCTGCTCATCAAATGCCATGCCATAAGGTGTCAGCACCTGTCGCCATGCCTGCCGATGCGTGGGCTCAGTATCCAGGATGGTGCCATCCATATCAAAAATCAGGCCTTCATAGCGCTCGTACATCGTGGCTCCACGACCAGGGAGAAAATGAAAAGCTACTTTATCGCAAACTAACTAAATTGTCGCTCACTGTATAAGCAATTGAATTTAATTAAAAAACACATAATTCGATAGGAAATAACGCGATTACACAGAGCGAAAATCAATACGTTGGGCGGTGTAGTCAGAGTAAGAGGGTTAAAACATGTTAATCGCGCAGAGCTTAAAAGCAGAAAACCCCGTCGTAGCGAGGTTTCTTAAAATGGTGCACCCAGGAAGATGACTCGGCTCGAACTTCCGACCGCTCGGTTCTGCGTGTTTGTAGAATCTAAAAACAGAAAACCCCGCCGTAGCGAGGTTTCTTAAGATGGTGCACCCAGGAAGATTCGAACTTCCGACCGCTCGGTTCGTAGCCGAGTACTCTATCCAGCTGAGCTATGGGTGCAGTTTTGTATTTCTGATTTTACGGGGGCGCTTCAGCAAGTGAAACTTAACAACAAGATTGATGACCCAGAAGATGGTGCACCCAGGAAGATTCGAACTTCCGACCGCTCGGTTCGTAGCCGAGTACTCTATCCAGCTGAGCTATGGGTGCAGCAATTAATTCTTTGACACTACCTGATGTTCATTTGACTATTTCACCATACTGCAAAATATGGTGCACCCAGGAAGATTCGAACTTCCGACCGCTCGGTTCGTAGCCGAGTACTCTATCCAGCTGAG
>NZ_JBLWEX010000003.1:0-8024 GCF_048323875.1 Yersinia sp. LJYL362 | reverse complement strand
GCAACGGCGTGGTGGGCAGTTTTTGTGGATTGCCGAAAGCAAACCAGGCAATGACAGCGACAATCAAAGCACCAACATAGAACCATGAAAAGGCCACATGCTGCGGGATAGGATGGACTTCCATCAACCGTTTGTAGCCCACCTGCCCGATGGCAAAACAGATGTTTGCCGCCTGAACCAGAACCAATCCCCACCAAAAATGTTCACTGAGATGGTCATAGCGAATGATTGCAGCTCCTAGCACCGCCAGCAAAGCACTCAGAGCATAGCTCCAGCGCAAGCGCTGACGCCGCAGCAAATCATAGATTAATGTGACATACAGAGGGGTCATCACGGTGAATAGCAGGAACTCCGGCACGCTCAGATAGATATAGGCGCGGAAGCTGAACAAGTACATGATACCCAGTTGGATTGCGCCCACCGTCATATACAGCACAATCACCCGCCAATTGATATTGCGCCAACGCAGAAAAGGCAAGAAGACCAGCGCTGCCAGCCCGACGCGCATTAGCACAGAGAACCAGCTGTCAACCTGCCCTGCCAGATACTCGCCAATCAGGCTAAAAGAGAATGCCCACAAGATGGTGGTAATGACCAGTAACAACACAATAAGTTGGCTCTTTGAGGTGATAAAACGCAATTGTAGCGGAAGTGGAACACTAATTATTAGCAAAGTCAGTTTACATATGGCTGACAATTAATCTATTGAATCTTTTTCTTACTCCTTAACTTGCAACGGCCTCACAGAGGCGAGTCCCATAGACGGAGCAAGCAATAAGAGAAGCCAACACATATGCATGACGGATACCTGATAATCGACTATCAACTGTCTACTTCATGCAGACAGTCGATGTAGATCACGATTTAACCACGCTTAAATATATCGATAACATTGGCCCGATGATCAACTTCAGAAAGGGTATTTATACTATTCTTCAACTGTATTTTTGATTCAAAACTGAGCACTGCTGATTCTGCTAAAAAACCTTTAGGCAATGAACATAAATCCTCAACATCACCTCGGGATAAATTTACAAACTCTAGAAAGGCTTGTTTTGAAAAAATATTAGATTCAAGTAATAAATTAATACACCGAGGCAACAACCTTACAGACTCGGGTTTACGCTGATCATCCAAAGGTTCACCTTTACGCCATCCTCGAGACGAAAGGCTTTTATAGAGTCGCTGATATTCAATAGAAGATATAAGCTCAAGATCTCGCGCCCTCAAAATCATCGATTGTGCTGACATTCCCCAACGATTTTTAAGTGATACAAAATCTTCTAAGCTTGGGAAAGAAGGTAATTCTGCAGAGAACGCCTCTTCTGGTAGCATAAAACAGGCAGCAAACTTATGTGCTTGTTCTTCAATCGGCTTAAAATTAATACTATCGAGTCGCTTCACATATCTATGTAAAACTAAATGGCCGAGTTCATGAGCGGCATCAAAACGACTGCGGAAATAATTATTTTTATCACTCGCCAATACGACGTAAGGTCTATTCTCTTTCTCATTCCATTGAGAATATCCATCCATCATTACACTACCTTGTTCAAATCGAGAGCAAACTACCCCTGCGTTTTCCATCACTAATAATAGGTCTTGGATAGGTGCAATCCCCAATCCCCAAAATTTTCGACAATCAGAAGCCATTCTCTCTATTGCTTCATCGTCAATAGACCGATAATCAGTAATCTCTAAGTGTGGGATATTCACATTTGGGTAATCTAAATATCTCTGCAAAGAAGCCGATATCTCTTGCAGCCAGCCCATATAAACTTCTGAAGATTTGCATAAATCTTTTGCTGTTGCTGACAATGTTCTAAAGAAAACAGGATTATTCTCTCTCTCATCAACCGCTTTGGTAAACCAACTTACAGGGCAATTTAAAATCTTACCGAGGCAGGTAAGACCTTCTGCATCAGGAGAATGGCTGCCGTTCTCCCATTTTGTTATTGTTGATGGGGAACGCTCAACCAATCTACCCAAGTTAATTTTGGATAACCCTCGAGCTTCTCGCATTTGGGTTAATCTTTCTGGTTGAAATCCTGATATTCCCACTCTCATAGTACCGCCGACTTAATTTTCTTGGTCTTTCAGATGCCGTTTCAGTTGAGGTAAAACATTATCAAAAATGATAACTTTTTGCTCACCAGTATATCGTTCTAAAAGTTCAGTTAATGACCAGTTAAAATGGAATCCTTTCAAGTTACTGAAAGGCACCACAACTCTTAAATCGAGCATCCTGCCCTGTGATTCACGATAAGGTGGATTAATATTCAGAAGTAATACACCTAACGTCCCAGTAGGTCCATTATCCATGATTATTTCGCTGAATAAATCAGGTGTGTAGCCTTCCAAGCTTTCGTTGAGTTGAGCTAAGAGTGTCCGATGTTTAGCCGCTTTAATATTTGGCTCATCATAATTAAGTCCAATTCGGCTCATTTTGACACCACCGGAACTTAGGACGACAAAATACTCACCTTTTGGTGAGGTCTCAACACTGCTATGAATAACCCCTGAATTTAATGCTGCGTCTCTAAATGCTGCATTTAACGTATAATGCCTTAATTGTGGCCTGAGTCTTTTTTGTTCAGGAGCCCCCAGATTTAGGGCTGACTCTATTGTTACCTGGTGTGCTGCGGCATACTTCGCATGAAACACATCTTGTATGCTTAGCCATAACTCTCTTGGGAAGGCATTAACAATTAAATCACTAATGTCCTTTTGAACATCGACCTTACTCATTTAGATACCCTGATTTCGTTAACCGGATTTAATCTTAGTTTTTTTTCGTTTTGGCATCAAGGTTGATATGAGCATTATTGTCGCGATGTGATGAGTATCCCTCTCCAATGTAAGTCGAACCAAATTTACAATACGCTGTTAGCAGCTCAATCTTTAGCCAATCGTATTGGCTAAATCCCGACACCAATAATGGTCAGGATCAGTGGTGTGGTGACGGCGGCCAAGAGAGTCGACATCACTAAACTCGCGGCGGCGGGGCCGGTCAGCACATTAAATTGGCGCGACATCAGATAGACGTTTACACCCGTTGCCATTGACCCGAGCAATACCACCACCTGTGTTTCCAGCGCGGGTAAATTCATTGCCCATGCCAGCGCCCATATCACCATCGGCTGCACTATCAGTTTCAGAAAACAGATAGCACTGCTGATTTGCCAACCCTCACTCACGCGGTATTCTGCCAACCCCATTCCCAACACAATCAATGACAGCGGCGGAGCCACCTGCCCCAGCATAGTGACCGGTTGGTCAATAAACTGCGGCAATTGCAAACCGGTCAGGCTGAATAATGTGCCGGAAATAATGCCTATAATCAGTGGGTTAGTCAGTACACTACGGGCGGTTTTCGCAAACCCGGCTAACGTTGGTGAGCCATTGCGCGCCCATTCCACCGAGATAGTGACTAATGTCCACAAGATCAATCCGTTAAATACCAATACCAACGCCACTGCGGGAATAGATTTTTCCCCCAGCATAATGGTGGCGATGGGTAGCCCCAGCATCACGTTATTGGAAAAAATCCCCCCGAGGGCAAATACCGAGCCGGATACACCATCCAGATGAAATACCCGGCTGGCGATAATGCGCCCGATAACAAAGACCACCAGACAGCTGCCAAAAAAGGCAATCAGCAAGCGAGCATCTACCGCCGGGCGTTCGGAGAAATCACACATCATACGAAACAGCATGGCAGGCAATGCGAGGGTGAAGACAAAGCGGGTCAGGCCATCGGTAATCGTGGATGGCCATTTACCTAATCGAACCAAACCGTAGCCCAGTGCGAGTAGAACAAATAGCGGTGAAGATAAGACAATCTGGTGCCAGAGCGAAATAACAAAGGCGGGCATGGTTCACTTCCTGTCAAACCGGGCCAAGTCAGCCCGTAAATGTAAGAATGGCTGACCGCTCTGTTTCCTGTTCTGTTTATATCAAAATCATTGGAGTGACAGGTAGGCAGCAAACGAGCACATCCCGATGAGCATACTTATTTTTTTAAGGTCAAAACAAGTATGTGACTCGGGTTAATGAGCGCAGCTAACGCCCCTGTGGCTTCAAGGACGAGGATATATCAAATCTATACGGTCAGTACAGATACAGTCAACGCCCCAATTTAACAATTCTTGCGCCCGCACCGGTTGGTTGACGGTATAGACCAAAATACGCAGCCCGGCGGCTTTGAGTAACGCCACTCGCTCGGCTGTCAGTTGTTTATGGTTGATATGCAAAGAAACGCAATCCAACTGTCGGGTCATCGCCTGCCAATTATCATCCCATTTATCCAGCAATAAACCGCGCGGTAGCTCAGGTGCGGCATGCTGTGCTGCGGCTAATGCATCAAACGAAAATGACGATAACAAGGGCGGAATCACCTGACCTTGCCATAATAAACGGGCAGCCAGTGCAATGGCCCGGCCAGTAGGGATTTCAGTCCCGGTAGTCGGTTTAATTTCAATATTTGCCGCCATACCATACTGGGCACAGCAGGCCGCCACCTCAGAGAGCAATGGCAGGCGCTCACCACGAAATGCGGTGCTATACCAGTCACCGGCATCCAACTGAATCAGCTTTTCCCAAGGCAAATCTCCGGCCACACCCCAGCCATTGCTGGTGCGCTCCAGAGAGTCGTCATGCAGCAGAAATATCTGCCCGTCTTGCGATAATTTGGCATCAAACTCAATCATTGTGTGGCCGTGACGCGCGCCCACATCAATCGCCGCTAAGGTATTTTCTGGCGCTAATGAACCGCCACCGCGATGAGCAACAATAGTTGGATAAGGCCAGTCTTTACTCATGATTCCATCCGTAGTCCGCTTTCTGAATCAAAAAAGTGCAGCGCCGCAGGCGGCAGATACAAGTACAACATACTGCCCGCAGCGGGCATTTCTTCATGGGATAAACGGGCGATCATACTCTGCCCGCCCCACTGCCCGTGCGCTAAATTATCCGCGCCCAATAATTCGAGCGTTAATAAAGCCATAGGCACTCCCTGCGCTGACGTTTTTTGCTGAGATGTCGTTGGCTGAGATACCGTTTGCTGAATATGCTCCGGACGGATACCCAGGGTCAAGCGCCTACCTGCCCATTGTGGCCGTGGCACTTCCAGCGGCAGAGTCATTCCATCCGCTAAAATAAAGGCTCGCCCATCCGGGCTGACGGTGCCAGCTAACAGGTTCATCGCCGGTGAGCCGATAAAGCTGGCAACAAATAGAGTCGCAGGTCGTTGATACACTTCACTTGGCGTACCAATTTGCTCCGCCACGCCTTTGTTCATCACAATCACCCGCTGGGCCAGCGTCATGGCTTCAACTTGGTCATGAGTGACATACAAACTGGTGGTTTTTAATCGCCGATGTAACTGTTGCAGCTCAAGGCGCATCTGTACCCGCAGCTTGGCATCCAGATTAGACAAGGGTTCATCAAAGAGGAATACGGCGGGTTCGCGTACAATCGCGCGCCCCATCGCAACTCGCTGGCGCTGACCGCCGGATAACTCGCGCGGTTTGCGTTTGAGCAGCGGTTCTAGTTCCAAAATACGAGCGGCTTCATCCACGCGTTGTCGGATCTGCGCTTTACCAAAACCCCGAATTTTCAGGCCATAAGCCATATTGTCAAACACACTCATATGGGGATATAGCGCATAGTTCTGGAACACCATGGCGATGCCACGATCTTTGGGTTCCATATCCGTCACCCGCAGATTATCGATATAGATATCTCCGCTGGTAGTACGTTCTAGCCCTGCGACCATACGCAGCAATGTCGATTTACCGCAACCGGACGGGCCGACCATCACGATGAATTCACCATCAGCGACATCTAAATCAATCTGCTTTATTACTGGCGTCACGCCGTCATAAGATTTGGTTACTGCCTGAAGCTTTAAACATGCCATATCAGATTACTTCTCACTGTCTACCAGGCCGCGTACAAACCAACGCTGCATCAGAAGGACCACCGCGACCGGTGGAATTAAAGTCAAAATCATTGCTGCCATCACCTGATTCCACTGAGTTGGAGCGCCTGAACTGGAAATCATGCTTCTGATTCCCGCTACCGCCGTACCCATAGAAGCATCGCTGGTAATCAGGATTGGCCAGAGATATTGGTTCCAACCATAGATAAAAGTGATAACAAACAGGGCGGCCAAATTGGTTTTGGATAGCGGTAAAACGATATCCCAGAAAAAGCGCATAGCGCCCGCCCCATCAATGCGCGCTGCTTCTAATAGCTCATCTGGCAAGGTCATAAAGAACTGGCGGAATAAGAAAGTGGCGGTAGCGGATGCCATCAGCGGCAGAGTCAGACCGGTGTAGCTATCCAGCATATTCAGGTTGGCAATGACTTGAATCGTTGGGAAAATTCGCACTTCAACCGGCAGCATTAAGGTCAGGAAAATTAGCCAAAAAAACAGGTTACGTAGCGGGAAGCGGAAATAAACGATGGCATAGGCAGACAGCATCGATACCGTGATTTTGCCGACGGTAATCGCCAACGCCATCACAAAGCTATTAAACAGCATCAAGCCAAAAGGTGCGCTGTTATTGCCCACACCAGCATGCCAAATATGGCTGATGTTCTGCCATAAATGCGGGCTAGGAATCAGGGTCATAGGTACCTGGAACACCTGAGTGTCATCCAGAGACGCCGCCACAAAAGCCACGTACAGCGGGAACAGAATCAACAGCACGCCGATAATCAGCATGACGTGGCAAAAGATATCCAGCCCACGGCGATTCTCAATCATTGATAACGCACCTTACGCTCAACAAAGCGGAACTGGATAACCGTCAGGCCAATCACCAGCAACATCAAAACAACTGACTGAGCGGCTGAACTGGATAAATCCAACCCGGCAAAACCTTCGCGGTAAATTTTATAAATCAGGGTGGTGGTCGCCTGCATCGGGCCACCGCCTGTTGCGGCATCAATTACCGGGAAAGTATCAAAGAAGGCATAGACCAGATTCACCACCAGCAGAAAGAAGCTCACCGGTGAAATCAACGGCAACACCAGATTGAAGAAGCGGCGCACTGGCCCGGCTCCGTCAATGGCTGCGGCTTCAACTAATGAGCGTGGGATGGATTGCAGTACAGCAAGGAAAAATAAGAAGTTATAACTGATTTGCTTCCACACTGATGCTAGCACCACCAGAAACATCGCCTGCCCGCTATTTTGGGCGTGATTCCAGTTGTAGCCGAGTGTGGCCAGAAAATGAGTGATCAACCCCAGCCCCGGATTGAACAAAAAGATCCACAATACTGCCGCCACGGCAGGGGCTACGGCATAAGGTAAAATCATTAAAGTTTGATAGATGCGACTGCCACGTAAAACATAATCCACCATCGCCGCCAAAAATAACGACACCACCAGGCCAATTCCCGCCACCAGCAAGCTAAAAATCAGTGTGGTGTAAAATGAAGCTAAATAATATTCATCGTGAAACAGCGCAATGAAGTTACTCAGCCCAACAAATTCGCTGGAGAGGCCGAATGGGTCCAGCATTTGCACCGAATACCACAACGCTTCGCCCGCTGGCCATAAGAAGAAAACCGCAGTGATGGCCAGTTGCGGTAATACCAACAGGTAAGGTAACCAACTACAGGAAAAACCGGGACGGGAAGATGACATAGAATTAACCGTTTATCGGACGGGGCGATTAGCGCCAAAGCGCCAAGCGAAAACACCACATCCAGATTCAATACAGTACAAGACTATTTGGCGTTACTGGCGCAGCCAGTTTGAGTGCGGCCAGCGCACAGGTCCCGGAGCGTACACATAGTACGTGAGGAGACCGAGCACTGCCCAATCCCAAACTGGCAAGTAAAGTAGCCAAATTATCTTATTTGTTCGTTTGCTCGAAGCGGCGCAACAACACATCACCTCGTGACACAGCGGTATCTAATGCTTGCTGTGGCGTTTTCTTGCCAGTCCAAACACCTTCCAGTTCTTCATCCACCACCGTGCGAATCTGTGGCATATTGCCCAAACGCAAGCCC
>NZ_JBLWEX010000002.1:0-8014 GCF_048323875.1 Yersinia sp. LJYL362 | reverse complement strand
GTTCGGTATGCTGATTGCTTATCTGGAAAAAATGCAAAACGAAAATGCCAGCGACATGGGCTTATCGGATTTGGAGCTTTTCTATCAGCAAGCCAAGAAAACCTATGATGAAGATGAAGAATTTGCCCAGCGTGCCCGCGCTTATGTAGTGAAACTGCAAAGCGGCGACGAATATTGCCGTCAGATGTGGCGTAAATTGGTCGATATCACCATGGCGCAAAACCAAATTGCTTACGACCGCCTGAATGTCACATTGACCAAAGACGATGTGATGGGTGAAAGCCTGTATAACGCCATGTTGCCCGGCATTGTGGCGGATCTGAAAGCCAAAGGGCTGGCAGTGGAAAGTGAAGGTGCGACCGTTGTCTATCTGGATGAATACAAAAACAAAGATGGCGAACCTATGGGCGTCATTATCCAGAAAAAGGATGGCGGCTATCTCTACACCACTACCGACATCGCCTGTGCCAAGTACCGTTATGAGACACTGGGTGCAGACCGCGTGTTGTATTACATCGACAGCCGTCAGCACCAGCATCTGATGCAGGCCTGGACTATCGTCCGTAAAGCCGGTTATGTGCCAGAATCTGTTCCACTAGAGCACCACATGTTTGGCATGATGCTGGGCAAAGATGGCAAACCATTTAAAACCCGCTCCGGTGGTACAGTCAAACTTTCCGATTTGCTGGATGAAGCCATCGAGCGCGCGGGTAAACTGATTGCTGAGAAAAACCCGGATATGCCTGCGGATGAGCTCAAGCAGGTGGTTGAAGCTGTGGGTATTGGTGCTGTGAAGTATGCTGACCTGTCAAAAAGTCGCACCACTGACTATGTCTTCGATTGGGATAACATGCTGGCACTGGATGGCAACACTGCGCCTTACATGCAATATGCCTATACCCGCGTGGTTTCAGTCTTTAAGCGCGCCGGTATTGATGAAAGTAGCCTGACCTTGCCATTAGTGATTACAGAGGACCGCGAAGCTGCGCTGGCTACCCGCTTGTTGCAGTTTGAAGAGGTCATCACTAGCGTGGCCCGTGAAGGGACACCACATGTGATGTGTTCTTATCTGTATGATCTGGCCGGTTTGTTCTCCAGCTTCTACGAGCATTGCCAAATTCTGAATGCTGATAGCGAAGAGAGCCGTCAGAGCCGCCTGAAACTGGCCATGCTGACAGCAAAAACCCTGAAACAAGGGCTGGATACCTTAGGTATTCAAACGGTTGAACGGATGTAATTTGTTATTGCTTCAATAATGTCAAAGGCACCCAAAAGGTGCCTTTTGTGTTACTAAAGAATCAGTTTGTTCTGCGGGCGAAATCGCGCAATTTAAATCCAAGCAGAGCAAGTGCTGCAAAGTAGGCAACAACCCCCGCTATCACAACAGCAGAAAGCCGTAGCAGGCGATAAGCCATCCCCCCGACATCCCAGGCCGGCATGACCCACAATAACCCCAATAACACCACAGACATCACCACCACACCAATCACCAATTTAGTCAGAAACACCGCCCAACCTGGTTGCGGCTGAAAAATCTTCTGCTTACGTAATTGCCAATATAGCAAGCTGGCATTCAGACAAGCCCCCAAACCAATCGACAGTGATAAACCGGCATGTTTAAGTGGCCCAATAAAAATCAGGTTCATCACTTGGGTGATTATCAGTGTAATAATAGCGATTTTGACCGGGGTTTTAATGTTCTGACGCGAGTAAAAACCCGGAGCCAGCACTTTCACAACAATCAAGCCCATCAATCCGACGGAATAGGCCACCAGCGCACGTTGGGTCATCAGCGCATCGAAAGCACTGAACTTCCCGTATTGGAATAATGAAACAACTAATGGCTTCGCTAAAATGCCCAAAGCCACCGCACTGGGTAATGCCAGTAGGAAACACAGGCGCAAGCCCCAATCCATCAATTTGGAATATTCATCGTGATTGCCACTGGAGAAACTTTTTGCCAGCGAAGGCAGCAGGATAGTCCCCAATGCCACCCCCAACACGCCGGAAGGGAATTCCATCAAGCGGTCAGCGTAATACATCCATGACACCGAGCCTGAGACTAGGAATGATGCAAAAATGGTATTGATAATCAGGGAGATCTGACTCACTGACACACCAAGAATAGCTGGCCCCATTTGGCGCATTACTCGCCATACACCAGCATCTCGCAGCGATAACCGAGGCAGAACCAGCATACCTATCTTTTTCAGATGAGGAAGCTGGTAGCCCAATTGCAGTACTCCCCCGACCACCACCGCCCAAGCCAGTGCCATAACCGGTGGATTGAAGTAAGGTGCAGCGAAGAGTGCAAAACCTATCATGCTGATATTCAGAAAGGTTGGAGCAAACGCCGGAATTGAAAAGCGGTTCCAGGTATTAAGAATCGCCCCTACCAGCGATGCTAACGAAATCAGCAAGATATAAGGGAATGTCACCCGCAGTAATGCAGAAGTTAATGCAAATTTGTCTGGTGTATCGGTGAAACCGGGTGCAGTAATAAAAATGACCCAGGGTGCAGCCAGCATCCCCAATACCGTGACCACTGCCAGAATAAGCGTTAATAAGCCAGAGACATAGGCGACAAATGTCCGAGTGGCTTCCTCACCTTGCTGGCTTTTATATTCGGCCAGAATCGGTACAAAAGCCTGTGAAAATGCCCCTTCAGCGAAGATACGCCGTAATAAATTAGGTAATTTGAATGCGACAAAAAAGGCATCCGTTGCCATACCTGCACCAAAAACCCGCGCGACAATCGCATCGCGAGCAAAGCCCAACACGCGGGAAAACATGGTCATAGAACTGACAGCAGCCAGTGATTTCAGTAGATTCATAGGTTTTTCTGATCTGTTTTCCGAACTGTACTTGCAAAATATGCTGTAAATATCAACGCCTGCTATAAGCAGGCGCTGCTTCTACCCAATATTGGATGGATTGTATCAGCACTGGCAGGTTATTCCGCCACCTGCTGTTGTAACAGAATCTCTATCATGCGTTGCGCGAGGATAGCCTCTTCACCTGAGACTTGTGGTGTGGTCTGATTACTGACCGCAGCAATAAAGTGATGAACAGCACCGCTAAAACCTCTTTGTTCTAATGTGGTTTGCCAACCCGGCGCGGGCAGATTTATCACTTCCCCATCGGACTCCTGCTGCCATTGGCGCATATCCGTAATCTGATAGCAGGTGCCGGGGCTCACGGCTTGCACACTTTCGCGTTGAGTTCCGCCGTGACGATGCATGCTGGTGGTTATCAGGCAATGACCCGCCTGAAAATGGTGTTCGGCATACAACATCTGCTGTTGTGTATTTGTTTGTATCGCCCCGCCCATTAATTTTGCCGTCGCGCCCCCCAACCACAGCGCCGTATCCACTACATGCAGATAATCATCAAGCAAAGTAAAACGGACATCATTTGGTCCGACACTATTCTGCCGATGTTTCTCCATGCGCAGGGATGCAGGGTGACTCATTTGCTGCTTAAGTTGCTGATACAAAGGGGCGAAACGTCGATTAAAACCTACCATCAGTGCCAATCGTTGCTTCGCTGCCAGTGCAATCAATCGCTCGGACTGCGCGATGGTTTCGGCTAAGGGTTTATCGACATAAACATGAATCCCGGCCTGCAATAACTCACTTACCACCTGAAAATGGCTGGCAGTGCTGCTGTGGACGAAGATGGCATCACATTCAGCGGCCAAGGTATCCAATCGAGAGAAGTAACGCATGCGATAGCTGTCGCACACCGGCTGTGCTTTTATCTGATTGGGAGAAAACGCCCCCACCAATTGCCACCCCTGCGCTTGAGTCAAAATAGGTAAATAGGCCTTTTGCGCAATGCCACCAAGGCCGACAAGACCGACGCGCAGCTTTTTATCAACACCGGATTGTTTCATAGCATCCTTATTAATCATCCAGTTGTATCAACACTTCGTCTAAACGCCGAGTCAGTGCAATGACCTGTTGTTCGAGCTGAGCAACTCTGGCTTCAAGGTCATGAGTCCCCTCCGGCGCACGTTGCTCTGCTGATGACGTTGGGGCAATATCACCACTCAACAGATGCATAAAGCGGCTTTCTCGCTTACCAGGCTCACGCGCTAAGCGCACCACAAAAGGCCCATCTTCGCGTAAAGACAACTGATTGAGCACCTCTTCAGTTTCAGCCACATCCGAAAACTCATGCATCCGGTTGGTACGCGTGCGCAACTCACCCGGTGTCTGTGCGCCGCGCAAAAATAGTGTGGTCATCACCGCCAGCTCTGCGGGAGAAAACTTCAAATTGCCAAATTCTGAATTGCAAAAACGGTGCTCATACTTCATCACCCGGTTGCCGCTTTGGGTGCGGATAAGGTGTTTTTTCAACAAGAAATCCAGAGTCTGTTGCACCTCTGATTCAGATAACTCCATGACCGGTTCACGGTTGGTTTTCTGATTACAGGCAATCGTCACACCATTGAGTGACATCGGATATTGTTCCGGCGTTGTCACTTGTTTTTCCAGCAAACAGCCAATAACTCTGGCTTCTTGTGCATTTAAACTGTGTTTCATCCTGACCTCAGCGAGTTGGCGTCCATTCTTTGTTAGTCAAAGCCGTCAGCACATGATCGCGCCATTGACCATCAATCAATAAGTAATCTTTCGCGTAACCTTCACGTTCAAATCCAAGGCGTTCGAGCAAATTACCACTGCGATGATTATGCGGCATATAGTTAGCCATAATACGATGCATCCGCTCCTGCCGCTGCATGTAGCGAATCAAGGGTTGTAAGGCTTCAAACATCAACCCCTGCCCCTGCCAGCGCTCACCTAATGAATAGCCAAGAAAGCAGGCATGGAACGAACCACGCAACACATTGCTAAAATTTGCCACACCACGGACTTCTTTTTCTTCTGGATCTAACAAAATAAAATAATAGGCGCTGCCTTGTTTTTGCAGTTCCATTATCATTCCCAACCGGGCCTGCCAGCCAGAGGGCATGCAATGACTTTGATCACGCACCGGCTCCCAGGGTTTCAGAAATGCCTGGTTTTCAGCGTAATACTCCGCCATGCGGTAAGCGTCACGCTCATTAACCAACCGCAGTGACATACGATCCGTCGTCAGGCGTATTTTAGGTGTTGCTGAATGATAGCCGAACATCTGCTCCCCTTAGGCTATGCGCTGTACTCAATTAGCGGCAATCTCTTTTAGTCAATATACCTGTTATCGGGTTGCCACGTAAAACGATGACCGCGCTCTTTTTACACATCAATACAGTAAGATTGCGCAACTAAAGAGCCCAAAAGACATTTTATTATGAAACTGTCGGTGAGGTAACGTATTGACGAGAAAAAATATTATCAATCCGAATTCTGCACTCTAGTCATTTTAGCCAGGTTTTTAGACAGATTCACCACAGCAAATTGAAACTGCTGATCACTATCGCCATCATTTGAAAATGTTTCCATCAACAAAATCAATCCTATTATATAGATTGACGCGATGAACCGATGAGTTTTATTATATCCGTAGCATTTTGTCATTCGCTCTGCCTAATTAAATTAAAGGCCCTTTATATTGGCTCTTTATATTGATATATCCATTAGTGTTCTTCTTGCAGTAGCTCTGCTGGGCAATATTTACAACGATAAAAATGGACTCAGTTTAATAAGTATGGCGCATAAAATCCCATGTGCGGAACATAAGCAACCCCTTCCCTAATCTGTTTATTTGTATTAAAATTTCGCTTAAGGAAAACAAGGATCATCAACAAGTAATCAAGGGACATTATGGACATTCATCTTAATCAAAAAAGTAGATTTATCGATTATTATCAAGCCATTGCAATGACTAATAGTGACAAGTTATTAAGGGTAGCCAGAGATGTTTCGCGTTTTGTTCTTCGTGATGCTCTCGTTAGGGCAAGGTTTGAAAACGAAATAAAAGATTTTATTAGTGAACAGATGAAAATAATAAAATCAGCCAGAACGGAATCTGATTGCAAGATAGCTATCGATAATTTGAATAAAGAGTGCAGTAATCTCCTTGAACAAGATCTTATGCTGAAAACCAAACGAGCCAAAACGGTTGTCTCTATAGAACTTAAAAAGGATCGAGATACTTGGGGTTATGTTATACAAGGCGTTAATATAGTAGTGAGTGGACTTACAATTGTCGCAGGATTTACTTTAGTGGCAGGAACTGTAATGTCTGGGAATGTGCTAGGAGTTATAAGTGGAGCAACAATAATTTTACATGGATTAAATGGTTTCCAAGAAGGTGTTAAAAACCTGATAAGCGGGGCTGACTCTTCAACAGGCTTTATGCTAAACGGTTATATAGCGACCGCTGAATTTTTAGGTTTCGATAAAAAAGTGGGTATCTTAGCCTATAACTTTATGAGTATTGGATTATCAGGTTATGGAATGGCAAGAATGGTCCTAAAACCTGATGCATGGAGGTTGTTCAGACATATCCCAACTGATTATGTGAGAAACATAAAAACTATGGGATATGGTTCATTAGCCATTGAAGGCACCGGTAATGCTTTATCAGTTAAAGCAATTAACGATAGCAAATAACGCTAATCACATTATTCTTTCAATGACACAAAGAATAACTTCGCTCCTAATAGCATGGGAGCGATAAAATACATAACTATAAGACCAAATGTCAGAGCTGCAATATATGCTATAAAATCAAGAGAATCACCTATCATAAAAATTGCCAACCCAATCAATAAAAATAAAACTTTCAACAATGTCATAACTAAAAAGAGCCTTTTTAGCTTTCCTATAACTACGTCAAAGGTAGAGTTATTCCCTATAGCTTGTTTGCGTATAAACTCAATATCTCTTTTTGAGATGAACTTCTTCTCTGATAACAACATCTCTATACTTTTATCGTCCATAATAACCAGCTATCCACATTAAACAATTTCATATTATATCTTATTTTTGTGTAATGCTGCAATCATGCAACTTAACATTAGGATTTTTGCTTGCACAGTTTATGCGGTAGTACCAGTAATAGCTGTCGGGTTCACTGATATCAAAGTTGCTTGAGATAAACGTCAGATTATGGGATATGGTTCACTAACCATAGAATCTGTTGGTAATGTATTGTCAATTAACGATAACAAATAAACTATTGCTACAATGATACAAAAAACAACTTCGCTCCTAACATAATGGGAGAGACGAAGTGCATCATAATGATACCAAATACTGCTGTAACTAAATAAGATCTAAAAAAAGAGAAGTCGCTTGTAATAAAAATAGTGACACCAATAAAAAAAAGCAAAAGATGCAAAGAAACCATAAATAAAAATATTCTTTTGAGGTTAATTATTGTGACCTCTAATGAAGAGTTGTTTCCTTCTGCCTGTTTGTATATAAACTTTATGTCCCTTTTTGAAATAAATTTCTTTCCTAACAAAGTCTTCTCAATACTTTTATCGTCCATAATAACCAGCTATCCACATTAAACAATTTCACATGATATCTTATTTTCGTGTGATGCTGCAATCATACAACTTAAAATTAGGGTTTTTGCTTGCACGGTTTAAGCACTAGCCCCAGTAATCGCGGTCAGTTTCACTGTTATCAACGTTGCTTGAGATAAGCATCAGGCTATAATTTTTATATACTCCTAAGAGATGCCAGAGAACAAATTTTTTGGTTTTGATAAAAAAGTGGGTGTGTTAGCCTATAACTTTATGAGTATTGGATTATCAGGCTATGGAATGGCAAGAATGGTCCTGAAACCTGATGCATGGAGACTGTTTAGACATATCCCGGCTGATTATGTGAGAAACATAAAAACTATGGGATATGGTTCATTAGACATTGAAAGCACTGGTAATGCTTTATCAGTTAAAGCAAATAACGATAGCAAATAACGCTAATCAAATTACTCTTTCAGTGATACAAATAATAACTTCGCTCCTAATATAACGGGAGCGACAAAGTTCATTATAACAACACCAATAATCGCAGCAATAACATAAGATTCAAAATCCGAAAAATCACTGGTG
>NZ_JBLWEX010000001.1:0-8006 GCF_048323875.1 Yersinia sp. LJYL362 | reverse complement strand
TTTTCATTTTCTACTCCAACAGCGAAACGTTTCGCTGATACTGAGTTTAGAAAAATGGCAGCAGAAGGCAAACCCAATTTGATGAAATTGTGATCGCCATCGAAACGTTTCGCTGAACAAATGAAAAGGGGGAGTGATGAATGTGAAAAAGGCCGTTAATCATAACGGCCTTCTACATTAAATCTCTACCTGCGTCCCTAGCTCAATCACCCTATTCGGTGGGATCTCAAACTGATCGGCGGCGCGTAGCGCATTACGGCTGAGAGCAATAAACAGCTTGCCGCGCAAGAACAAATACCATGGCCGCTTGGTCAGGATGAGTGACTCGTGGGACATAAAGAATGAAGTCTCCATCATCTGGCAAGGTAACCCCTCCAAACCGCAGCGATGGAAAATCTCTTCCACATTCGGGGTTTCGCGCCAACCGTAGCTCGCGACCACTCGCCAGAATGTCGGTGAGAGCTGCTCGATAGTCACTCGATTAACATTATGGACATAAGGCGCGTCTTCAGTTCGCAGTGTCAGTAGAACAACCCTATCATGTAACACTTTGTTATGTTTCAGGTTATGCAATAATGCAAACGGGATAACATTCATCGCCCGAGACATATACACCGCCGTGCCAGGCACGCGTACCGGAGGTGATTTTTCCAAAGAGGCAATCATCGCTTCCAGCGAGTTACCGTGTTCGTGCATACGGCGCAGCAAGCTGAAACGCTCACTCTTCCAAGTGGTCATGATGATAAACATCACCAGGCCCAATGACAGAGGTAACCAACCGCCGGAGAACAATTTCAATGCATTAGCGGAGAACATCGGCACATCAATAACCAATAATACCACCAGCAAGAAGTAGACAAAGAAGCGATTCCAGTGCCAGTTTTTCAGCGCCACGGTGCAGAAAAGAACACTGGTAATGACCATCGTGCCCGTCACCGCGATGCCGTAAGCGGCAGCCAAATTACTGGAACGTTCGAAGCCGACAATCACCAATACCACCGCCAGATACAGTGTCCAGTTAATCACCGGGATATATATCTGGCCTGATTCCATTTCTGAGGTATGAATAATACGCATTGGCGGCAAATAGCCTAAACGAACGGCTTGCCGAGTCAGGGAAAATACACCCGAGATGACAGCCTGTGAGGCAATGACTGTTGCCAACGTTGCCAGTATTAATAGTGGAATCAATGCCCAGTCAGGGGCGAGTAAGAAGAACGGGTTTTTGATAGCTTCTGGGTTTTTCAATAATAGCGCGCCCTGGCCAAAATAATTCAGCACCAATGACGGTAAAACCACGGTAAACCACGCCAATCGAATAGGAAATTTACCAAAGTGCCCCATATCTGCATATAAGGCCTCCACCCCGGTAATTGCCAACACCACCGCACCAAGGGCAAAGAAAGAAACAGATTTGTATTCAGTAAAGAAGCTGATTGCCCATTTAGGATTCAGTGCAGCCAGCACTTCTGGATTGGCAATAATGCTGCGTAACCCCAGCAGTGCCAGGGTCAGGAACCACACCAGCATCACCGGAGCAAATAATTTACCCACGCTGCCAGTCCCGTGTTTTTGAATCACAAACAGCAGGGTTAAAACGGCAATCGAACAGGGGACAATATAAGGATCAAGTTCAGGTGCGGCAATTTCCAGCCCTTCGATGGCCGACATAACAGATATTGCCGGCGTGATGACCACCTCGCCATAAAAGAAGCTGCCGCCAATTAAACCGAGGATCACCAAAATTGAAGTGGCTCTGGAAGACGTATTACGCCCAGCCAAAGACATTAACGTTAAAATCCCCCCTTCACCGGCGTTATCCGCGCGCATGACATAGGTCAGATATTTAACCGAGACAATCAGAATTAACATCCAGAAAATCAGTGATAAAAAACCAAACACCACATCAGGACGGACATCAAAACCATAATGACCAGAAAAGCACTCTCGCAAGGTATAGAGTGGGCTGGTACCAATATCACCGTAAACGACCCCTATTGCTGCCAGGGTTACCGCCGATAAAGACTGTTTATGTTCTGTGCTCATAATTGATTTCTTTTTGCTAGAACATCCATAAGCTAATGCATACGTTTAAGACCGCATCGCCAGTTCTGTATTGTTTATACGCCCACCAAAAGGCGCACAGTATGCACCATTTCAATAGATTGCCTACTCTTAAATCAAGTAACAGAAAGAGCGAAAACAGATCGACTATAAATAACTGATGATATAAAAATATTACTAATCAACGGGCTATCTCATTAAGAAAAAGAGGATTTATTCCCGCTGTTCAGGTAAAAATTAATCAACTAACGGAACATATAGAGCAATTATGGCGCAATCATCCCAATTAGCTGAAAGAATCTCCCGCTTGAGCAGTGCCCTTGAGAGTGGCCTGTATGAAAGACAGGAGGCTATCCGCTTGTGTTTGCTGGCAGCGCTTAGTGGCGAAAGCGTATTCCTGCTTGGCCCACCAGGGATTGCTAAAAGCCTGATTGCCCGCCGCCTAAAATTTGCTTTCCGTAATGCCCGGGCATTTGAATATCTAATGACCCGTTTTTCCACGCCAGAAGAAGTATTTGGCCCACTCTCTATTCAAGCTCTGAAAGAAGAGGGGCGCTATCAGCGCATGACCGGAGGTTATTTACCCGAAGCTGAAATCGTTTTTCTGGATGAAATTTGGAAAGCAGGCCCAGCTATTCTGAATACTTTGCTGACCGCCATTAATGAACGGCGCTTTCGTAATGGTGATCGGGAAGACAGTATCCCGATGCGCTTGTTGGTGACGGCCTCTAACGAATTACCCGATGCAGACAGTAGCCTGGAAGCGCTTTATGACCGAATGCTGATCCGACTATGGCTGGATCGCGTGCAAGAAAAACAGAACTTCCGCTCATTGCTACTCAGCCGTCAGAATGAAAATCATAATCCGGTAGCTGAAAATCTCAGTATCAGCGATGAAGAGTTTTATCAGTGGCAGCCCTTAATAGACAAAATAACCTTACCGGATAGCTGTTTTGAGCTTATTTTTCAGCTACGTCAGCAGCTTAGCGCACAAGAAAAAGCGCCGTATGTCTCTGACCGACGGTGGAAAAAGGCTCTGCGTTTGCTGCAAGCTAGCGCCTTTTTCAGTGGTCGGGATGAAATAACCCCTATTGACTTAATTTTGCTGAAAGATTGCTTATGGCATGACCTGAGTTCGCTTAAGTTGCTACAGCAACAGCTTGAACAGTTGCTAACAGAACAAGGGTATCAGCAACAAAGCCTATTAATGAAACTCCAACATATACATGCTCAATGGTTGAAGCACCAACAGCAGCAAAGTGACCATCAAGCACTGACGGTGACCAAACAAAGCGGTATGTTCAGCCGTAAACCACAATATTCCCTGCCAGACCATCTTACCGACAGCACCCTGACACTGTTCTTGCAAAAACCACTCAACTTACATGACATTCAAGTCAATCATCTGCAAATAGAGAAAGAGGCGCTGGCTCAGTGGTTAAATAAAGGTGGGATTTTACGCGGCAAATTAAATGGGGTCGGGTATGCCCAATCTATTGAGGCAGAAATTGATGAACAACTGCACATAACCGTATTGGATGTCAGCCGCCAGCCATCAATACTGTCGCAACCCGGAGCTTCCACCGCCAGTGTGCCCCCCGAATTGCTGGTGGCGTTGGCGGAATTAGAAAATAGCCTGGCTGAGCAACGGCGGCTATTCAGTCAACATCAACCTTGCTTGTTTACGCCATCCTCTTGGTTGGCAAAAATAGAAGCCAGCTTATTGAATGTGGCTGAGCAAATGAAACAGCTACAACAAAAACTACGCGGTCATTGATCTATGCTCAGCCTGGCAACACTGGATTTGCTGCTATCGATAAGTGAAAGTGAGCTTATTGAAGAGATGGTGGTGGGGTTACTGGTCTCACCGCAATTAGCCATATTCTTTGAAAAATTCCCACGAATTAAACGGGCATTAATGAAGGATATCCCCGGCTGGAAGCAAAACTTACAACAGCGTATACGGGAGGCAAAAGTCCCCGCAGGTCTGGCAAACGAATTTGCTTTATACCAACAGAGTCAATTGGAAGATAGCCCGCTATTTTATGCCCATCTCCCGCAGATTGTGGGGCAACTGCAACAATGGCATTCCCCTTTCGCCACACAAGCCAAAACATTGCTGCACACCGCTGATTTAGAAAAAAATCCTCAAACCGGTGATAGTTTTCAAACTCTCTTTTTACAGCGCTGGCGCGTTAGCCTGACCTTACAAACCATCACTATCCATCATCAGTTACTTGAACAAGAACGCGAACAACTTTTAGCTGAGTTACAACAGCGATTAGCACTTAGTGGTGCTTTGGAACCCATACTGGCGACGAATGATGGTGCGGCAGGGCGGCTTTGGGACATGAGCCAGGGCCATTTGCAGCGCGGGGATTATCAGTTATTGCTGCAATATGGCGATTTTCTCCAACAGCAGCCGGAGTTACAGCAACTCGCGGAACAACTGGGCCGCAGTCGCGCCGCCAAAGCACAACCCACCCCCGATGCTCGCTTTGAACCTTACACGGTCATGGTGCGCCAACCTGATACCGTGCCAGAAGAGGTCAGTGGCATTCATCAGAGCAATGATATTCTACGATTACTGCCGACCGAGCTAGTGATGTTGGGAATGAGTGAATTGGAGTTTGAGTTTTATCGCCGCCTACTGGAGCGGCGTTTACTTACCTACCGCTTACAGGGTGATAACTGGCAGGAAAAAACCTTGCAACGCCCTGTCAGCCTTAAAAGTCATGATGAACAACCTCGCGGCCCTTTTATTGTCTGTGTCGATACATCCGGTTCAATGGGGGGCTTCAATGAACAATGTGCCAAAGCTTTCTGTCTCGCCCTGCTACGTATTGCGCTGGCGGATAATCGCCGTTGTTACATCATGCTGTTCGCGACAGAAATCATTCACTACGAGCTCTCATCAGCCAGTGGTATTGAGCAGGCAATACGTTTTCTCAGCCAGCATTTTCGTGGCGGTACTGATCTGGCGGCCTGTCTGGCCAGCACTCTCAACAAAATGGAAGAGCGAGACTGGTATGATGCGGATGCGGTGATTATTTCAGATTTTATTGCCCAGCGCTTACCCGAAGAATTGATCAGAAAAATTAAAATCCAGCAGCAAGCTCATCAACATAGGTTCCATGCCGTGGCGATGTCCGCCTATGGCAAGCCCGGTATCATGCGGATTTTTGATCATATCTGGCGCTTTGATACTGGCTTAAAAAGCCGTTTAATGCGCCGTTGGAAGCGCTAAGAAACTATTCTAGTTCAGTAACCCTGCCCCGACGTTAATCGACAACCCCAAGATCGTCATATTGAAAATAAAGGACAATACTGACTGCAAAAGCACCACACGGCGGATATCTGACGTGCCGGTCGAGACATCAGCGGTTTGCGAAGCCACACCAATAGTGAATGAAAAATAGAGAAAATCCCAATAGGAAGGTTCAGTAACCTCTTTGGGGAAAATTAACGGGAGAATAGCGTCTGACTCATCGCGGGACTGATAAAACAAATGGGCATAATGCATAGTAAAAGCGGTTGGCAATAATAACCACGAGACCAATAAAGTCATTCCCGTGAGCACTAAATGAAATGCTTTAGCCGAACCAGATAACTGATTCGCCGTGCTTAACTCAAATAGAATAACCAGAATACTCGCCAGACACGCCATGCTAACAATACTCAGCACCATACTGGCACTTTCATCCTGCACTCGGGCTATTAATCTGATTTTCTTCGGATCATTGCGCAATAATTGCAGCCATAAAAACAACAAATAGAGCCAAGCAAATATATTCCAACTCACCATCAGGCGCAGTAATACAGTGAAATGTGATGGCAACAGAAAGTAAGTGATTATTCCAGCACCAACGGATAATAGCAGCCTTGGACGCGCATGTGAGTAATGTTTAAGAGGGTGAAATCGGGCCATAACGTCAACAACCTTTGCATGTAGTGATACATATATTTATATATCACTACAGCATAGATTAATAACCCGCGATGACCGCCACCGCGGACTGGGGAAATATAATCCCCAAAATAATTGGTGTTGCAGGTAGGCAGCAAGCGAACAAATCCCGATGAGCTTACACAAGTAAGTGATTCGGATTAGTGAGTGTGGCTAACACCCCTGCAACTTCAAGTATGAAGGGGAATTACAGCAGGCCTTCTACCTTCTCACTGACTTCTGCCCCCCACACACCACACTGTACCTGACCAATATGCTGTTGTTGCAGCAGTAACATCACTAAACGGGATTGACCAATCCCCCCGCCGATTGTCTGCGGCATTTCGCCTTGCAGCAGTGATTGGTGCCATTCCAGTTTCAAACGATCTTCATCAGATGTCAGAGCCAACTGGCGTTTCAGTGCTTCAGCATCGACGCGAATGCCCATGGATGAAATTTCAAAAGCATCTTCCAGTACCGGGTTCCAGACAATAATGTCACCGTTTAGCCCAGCAAAACCTTCTGCACTCGGAGAGGTCCAGTCATCATAATCCGGGGCACGAACATCATGAGACTTGCCATCAGCCAATTTGCCGCCAATCCCAATCAAGAAGACAGCACCCAGCTCTTTAGCAATGGCGCGTTCGCGACCTTTGGCATCCAGATCAGGGAATTTAGCGCGCAGGCTTTCACTGTGGATAAAATGAATCTGTTCTGGCAAGAAAGGTTTTATATCAAATTCTGCACTGATCGCTGCTTCGGTTTCTTTAATAGCCGCGTAGATTTTGTTAACAGTGGATTTCAGATAAGCCAGGTTGCGCTCGCCATCACCCATGACGCGCTCCCAATCCCACTGATCGACATACACGGAATGAATGGCGCTCAAGCGATCTTCATCAGGACGCAATGCTTTCATATGAGTGTAAATCCCTTGGTCAGCACCAAAATCAAAGCGGCCTAAGGTTTTACGTTTCCATTTAGCTAATGAATGAACAACTTCAAAAGTTGCATCTGGTAAGGTTTTTACTTTTACCTGAACGGCTTTTTCTGAACCAGAAAGGTTATCTTGGGTACCGTCCCCTACACGGCTTAGGATCGGTGCCTGCACTTCGATTAGGCCCAATTGCTGCTCTAATTGGCGGGAAAAGAAGGATTTTACAAAACTGATCTGTTGTTGTTTTTGGATAAATTGTTTTTTCATTGTCGTTTTCTCAATTCGTTGCTGTCGATTATGCAAATTGTCTAGTGTGCCGTTTGGCTTGTCATCGATTAAGCAACAGAATGAGGGTTAAATTCAATATCCAACAAACAATATTGCCTTTTCACTTTTAATCATTCATTTTTATGTCTCTATAATTAGATAATCGATAAAAAAAGGGGGTTAATATGGGTGAAATTTATCAAATCGATAATCTCGATCGCGGCATCCTGAATGCATTAATGGAAAATGCGCGTACACCTTATGCTGAATTAGCCAAAAATTTTGGTGTCAGCCCAGGAACAATTCATGTCCGAGTTGAGAAAATGCGCCAAGCGGGGATTATCACCGCAGCCTGTGTCCACGTTAATCCAAAACAGCTGGGTTATGATGTGTGCTGTTTTATCGGCATCATTTTGAAAAGTGCCAAAGATTACCCTTCGGCCCTGAAAAAACTGGAGAGTTTAGAAGAAGTTGTCGAGGCCTATTACACCACAGGCCATTACAGCATCTTTATTAAGGTTATGTGTAAATCGATAGATGCACTGCAACAGGTACTTATCAACAAGATCCAAACGATTGATGAAATACAGTCGACAGAGACGCTAATCTCCCTGCAAAACCCCATCATGCGTACCATCGTGCCCTGAACCACCAATAACTATACCCATATTATCCACAGGTAGATCCCAGCTGATTCACAGCGTACAATACCGGTTCATTACTTCGGTTGGGTTCTTTATGGCTGACATTACCTTGATCAGTGGCAGTACGCTTGGCAGTGCTGAATACGTTGCT